>NZ_JBJLRD010000024.1:0-65644 GCF_050871305.1 Kineococcus gypseus
GTCTTTGGTGTAGTGGTCTGGTTCTGCGGGAGCGGACGCGCCCGCGGCGGCCGGGCCGCCGCCCCCCCGCCCCCCCCCCCCCCCCCCCCCCCCCCCCCCCCCCCCCCCCCCCCCCCCCCCCCCGCCAGCTGCGCCACCGCCCGCGCGGCCACCTCCGGGCCCAGCAGCACCTCCCCGGCGGCCACCGCCCGCACCCCGCGCTCGAGCTGCTCGGGCGTGGCCGACTTCAGCAGGTAGCCGCGCGCGCCGGCGCGCACGGCCGCCACCACCGACTCGTCGTCCTCCAGCATCGTCACCACCAGCACCCCCAGCCCCGGCAGGCGGCGCACCAGCTCGCGGGTCAGCTCCACGCCGCAGTCCGCGCCCAGGTGCAGGTCCACCAGGGCCACGTCGACGTCGCCGGTGACCGCGGCGCGCGCGGCGGCGGCGTCGGCGGCCTGCCCGGCCACCTCCACGTCCCCCAGCGAGCCCAGCATCGCCGCCACCCCCGTGCGGAACAGCGGGTGGTCGTCCACCACCACGACCCGGATCACCGCGACGCCACCCCCTCCACGCCCGCGCCGGCGCGGGTGCCGGTGCCCGCGCGCAGCGGCATGCGCGCGCGTACCGCGGTGCCCCCGCCGTCGGCGGGCACGCGCTGCCAGGCCCCGCCCTGCTCCTCGGCGCGCTCGCGCATCGAGCGGCTGCCCACGCCCTCGACGGCGCCGGCGGGCACGCCCGCGCCGTCGTCGACGACCTCCACGACCAGCTCGGCCCCGCGCACGGCCACGTCCACGTCCACCCGGGTGGCCCCGGCGTGCCGCGCGGCGTTGGTCAGCGCCTCGGCCACCACGCCGTACGCGGCCGCGACGAGCTCGACGGGCAGGCCGCACGCGTCGGCGCAGCGCACCCGCACCTCCAGCCCGCCGGCGCGGTGCCGGGCGGCCAGCTCCTCCAGCGCCGGACCCAGGCCCAGGTCCTCCAGGGCCGGCGGCAGCAGCGCCCGGGAGAGCTGGCGCACGTCGTCCACCCGCCCGCGCACCTCCTGCGACAGCGCGTCCAGCAGGTCCACGGCCGCGGCCGGGTCGGTGCCCACGAGGTTGCGCGCGCCCTGCAGGCCCATGCTCAGCCCCGCCAGCGCCGGGCCGAGGCCGTCGTGGACCTCCCGGCGCAGCAGCCGCCGCTCGGCCAGGCGCGCGGAGGTGACCCGGTCGCGGGCGCGCTCGAGGTCCTCCGAGGCGCGCACCAGCGCCAGGCCGGCGGCGACCACCCCCGACAGCTCCTCCAGGGCCCGGCCGGCGCGCGCGTCCAGCGCCTCGCCGGGCGGGGCGGTGACGACGAGCTCGCCCAGCCGCTGCCCGCGGTGGGTCAGCGGCACGGCCGTGCCCGGGCCGGTGGCGGTGCCGCGGGCGGCGCGCAGGCGCCCGTCGTCGTCGAGCAGCACCACCGACTCCAGCCGCAGCCCGGTGCCGACGCGGTCCACCAGCCCCTGCAGCAGCTCCCCGCCGGTGGCCGCGCGCCCGAGCTGGGCGCCCAGGCGCTGGGCGGCGCGCCCGGGGTCGAGCGCGTCGCCGTGCACCAGGCGCGCCACCCGGCGCTGCACCCACAGCCGCGAGGGCTGCACGGCCACGGCCACGGCGGCCGCGGCCACCACCTGCGCCACCCCCGAGGCCGGCAGCACCGCGGTCACCGCCGCGGTCACCACCAGGTACAGCGCGAACAGCACGGCGGTGAGCACCCCGGCGGTCACGGCGCGGCTGACGGCCAGGTCGATGCCCCACAGCCGCTGGCGCAGCACCACCGCCAGCACGGCGGCGGGGAAGACGGCCTGCACGGCCAGGTGCAGGGCCGGGGTGGACCACGCCGGCAGCACGCCCATCAGCGCCGGCACGGCGAACGGGGCGAACGAGGCGGTCATCAGGGCGGTGCCCAGGGCCAGCCAGCCCAGGCCGATGCGCCCGGCGGGCGCCCCGGTGCGCCAGCGGCGCACGGCGTCGGCGGTGGCCGCGGCCCCGACCAGCACGGCCGGCACCGCCCACGGCCGCGGGTCGCCCGTGCCGGCGACCTGCGCGGCGGTCGCGCCCACGGCCACGGCGGCGCCCGCCGCCGCGCCCGCCCACGCCGCGCCGGGGCGGTCCTCGCGCACCAGCCACGGCACGACGGTGAACAGCGCCAGCGTGCCGGGCACCCACGCGACGGCGTTGAGCACCACCAGCGGCTCCAGCGCCGCCGCCGGCCCGCCCCGCCCGGCCAGCACCCCCGCGGCCCCGCCGAGGGCGGCCAGCCCGCCGCCCACGGCGGTCAGCGCCAGCAGCCACGGCACCGGGTGGCGCCGGCGGGCCAGCACCACGCCCCCGACGGTGCCGTGCACGAGCGCGACGGTGACGTCGACGAGCAGGTAGAGCGCCTCCGGCCCCAGCGGCGGGCGCGCGGCCGCGACCGCGACGACCGCCAGCAGCGCCGGCAGCCACGCGGCCGTCGCCACGGCCAGCGCCGCGCGGGGTCGCCCGGCCGCCGTCCCCTCCACGGCGGCCGGTCCCCGCACCCCCCGGTGCCCCGCCCCCCGGCGTGCCGGCACCCGCGCGCTCGTCCCCACGGGGTGGACGGTAGGGCTCCCGCGCCCGCTCAGGCGGGGATTTCCGGCCGGGGCTCCAGCCGGCCGGCGCGGCGGTCGCCGAGCCAGAAGCCGAGGCTGACCACCAGCAGCCACACCGGGCCGGTCATGCCGGCCAGGTACTGGAACGGCGAGACGCCCACCAGCAGCGTCAGCCCGCCCAGGAGGAGGCTGGCCACGCCCAGCCACGCCGGCGCCGCGCGGTGGCGCAGCGCGGCCAGCGCCACGCACAGGCCCGTCACGCCCGCACCCACCCACAGCCACGCGACGGTGCCGGTCCAGTGACCCATGAGCACCAGCGCCTCGGGCACCGCGAGCGAGGGGTCACCCAGGCCGAAGTACAGCTCCGTGGTCAGGCCGGTGCCCATCAGCCCGGCGACGGAGACCAGGCCCAGGCCGCCGGCGGCCACGGCCGGCAGCAGGCTGCCGCGCGCCAGGCGCCCGGCCAGGCGGCGGTGCAGGCCGGCGGCGGCGACGAGCAGCAGCAGCGCGGCGGGCAGGTTGGTGACGTGGTGGGCCAGCACCCAGGCGCGCTCGTCGGCCATCGCGGCCACGGTGGCCTCCGCGCCGCGCGGGGAGACCTCGTACACGGCGTTCAGGTGGCTGCTGACCACGCCGGTGCTCAGGCCGCCGAGGACGGCGGCGACCGCGCCGGCGGCGGCCCAGCCGCGGCCGGGGCGGGCCGGCGCGCCGCTGCGCGCGCTCTGCGGGGGACTGGTGAGGACGGACACGTGCTGCTCCTGTCGGTCGGTGGGCGGGGCGCCGGGCGCCCCGCGCGGCTCCGCGGTGGAGCCGGGGGAGAACCTGCCGCGCCCGCCGTCCCGGGCGGCAGGGCCGCCGCGCCCGACTTCCCGGGCGCCCCGCGCCCGGGACGCCCGGGACGCCCGGGACGCCCGGGACGCCCGGGACGCGCAGTACGCCCAGGACGCGCGGGACCGGGTGGCGGGGGAGCGGGGCGCGGGCGAGGCTC
The DNA here is from genome assembly GCF_050871305.1 of Kineococcus gypseus. NCBI lineage: Bacteria > Bacillati > Actinomycetota > Actinomycetes > Kineosporiales > Kineosporiaceae > Kineococcus > Kineococcus gypseus. The sequence continues at coordinate 3,564 of NZ_JBJLRD010000024.1, forward strand.
ACCGCGTGCCCGCCCCCGCCGCCCCCGACGCCTCCGCCGCCCCGCCGCCCGGCCCGCTGGAGCGGGTGCGGCGCACCTTCCGCGCCCGCGTCGCCGGCGACCCCACCGGCGCGCCGCCGTGGGTGCGCGACATCGCCCTCGACGACGACCGCGACGGCTGGTTCGACCCGGACGGGGTGGTGTGGGCGGTGCACGGCGGGCTGAGCACCCTCGTCGGCGGGCTGGTCGCGCTGCTGGGCCAGGCCGCGCACCCCCTGGCGCTGGCCGGGGTGCAGGGCCACTCCGACTACCGGCAGGACCCGTGGGCGCGCCTGGCCGGCACCGCGCGCTGGCTGGCGGTGTGCACCTTCGGCTCCGGGCGCCTCGCCGAGCGCGACTGCGCGCGCGTGCGCGGGATGCACCGGCGCGTGCGCGGCACCACCGCCGACGGGCGCGCCTACTCCGCCGGCGACCCGGACCTGCTGCGCTGGGTGCACCTGGCCTTCACCGACGCGTTCCTCGCCGCCCACCGCGAGCTCGGCGAGGACCTCGCCCCGCGCTTCGGCCCCCGCTGGGCCGACGACTACGTGCGCGAGTGGGCCCGCACCGCCCGCGCGCTGGGGGCGCAGGACCTGCCGGGCAGCGAGGCGGAGCTGGCCGAGGCGCTGGCGGCGTTCGCGCCGGTGCTCGAACCCGTGCCCGGCGAGCTGCGCGGCTTCCTGCTCTCCCCACCGGGGCTCACGCGCGCGGAGGCGCCGTTCTACGCGGGCCTGGCCGGCGCCGCGGACCTGCTCCTGTCGCCCGTGGTCGCCCCGCTGGCCGGCGCCCCGGGCCGGGCCGAGCGCGGCCCGCGCGCCCGGCTGCGCCTGGCGCTCACCCGCGGGCAGCTGCGCGCGCTGGCCGCCGTGACCGGCCGCGAGCCGTGGGAGCAGGCCGGCCGCTACCGCACGGGCACCGGGCCGCGCCCCACCTGGCTCTGAGCCCCGCCCGGCGGCTCACGCGACGGGCGCCCCGCTCCACGCGCCGATCGGCGCCCGCTCGCCGCGCGAGCCGTCGCCGCGACGATCTCCGAACGCGCCGGCCGGCTCGACGATCGCCGCGCCTGCGGCGGTTCGGGCGGGCGCCCTCCGCGTGAGGGGCAGTGCTCCGTCGGCAGCGAGTCACCGACCTGCTCGATCTCCACGAAACCCCGTCACCCACCGTGGAAGACCGTCGAGGAAGCGCCGCGCTTGGCCTTCGCGGCAGGTGCGCGCAGGAGGGACCGGTGACCGCTGCAGCGGCCAGCTCACCGACGGGTGCAGGTGCACGACTCGACCAGCGAGCACGTCACCGCTCTGCCGGTCGGTGAGGCACGTCACCGAGCGGTCCCGCCAGCCGGTGGATCAGCACGGTCGCTGTCCGTCCGTACCGCTGATCCACGACGTCGTCCCCCGGTCGTCCCCCGGTCGTCCCCCGGTCGTCCTCCGGCGGTACGTCGGTCTCAGCTCGTCCGTTCTCAGCTCGCCCTTCGGTGCGCCTGGCCCGCCGGCTCGGCGCGATGGTGCTCAGCGCGCTGCACGGGCTGCTCCACGCCGTCGCGAGCAGGGGGAGGATCAGGTCGCTGCCACCAGTTTGCCGCGCTCTGCTCGCGAGGCCGGGGGGATGGAGTCGAGCAGCCGGCGGGTGTAGGCCTGCCGAGGCGCTTCGAAGACCTGTTCGGTGTCTCCGACCTCCACGGCGACTCCGTGGTGCATGACGAGGACGCGGTGTGCCAGGTTGCGCACCACTGAGAGGTCGTGGGAGATGAACAGGACCGCGACGCCGAGACGCTCCTGGATGGCGACGAGCAGGTCGGTGACCTGCGCCTGGATGGTGACGTCCAAGGCGGAGACGGGCTCGTCGCACACCAGGACCTGCGGGTCCAGGGCCAGGGAGCGGGCGATGCCGATGCGTTGACGCTGCCCGCCGGAGAACTGGTGCGGGTAGCGGTCCATGACCTCCGGCGCCATGCCCACGAGGTCGAGGAGCTCGGCGACACGATCCCGTCGACCGTCCCGTGATCCGTGCCGGGCGGTCACCATGGGTTCGGCGATGACGTCGCGCACGCGCATGCGAGGGTCCAGGGAGGAGTACGGGTCCTGGAACACCATCTGCACCCCGCGCTGTGCGCCGGGGCGGCGACCTCTGCGGCGGGTGACGTCGCGGCCCCCGTAGAGGACGGTGCCCTCGTCGGCGGCTTCGAGACCGACGATCATCCGAGCCAGCGTGGACTTGCCGGATCCGGACTCCCCGACCACGCCGAGCGTCTCGCCGTGGCGCAGGTCGATGCTCACGTCGTCGACGGCCCGGACCGTGCGCCGGTTCCAGCGCGGACCACCGCGGAAGGTCCGGACCATGCCGGTGGCCGACAGCACGACGTCGGGGGAGCGGGAGCCGGACGGAGCCAGGACGCGCGCGGGTCGGGGGACGGGGACGGCGCCCAGCAGCTCTCTGGAGTACGACGCTCGTGGTGAGGTGAGCACCTGATCCGCGTCACCGGTCTCGACGACGAGGCCGTGGCGCATGACGGTCACGCGGTCGGCCACCTCGGTGACGACACCGATGTCGTGAGTGATGAGGAGCACGCCCATGTCGAAGGTCTGACGCAGGTCGTGCAGCAGGCGCAGGATCTGGGCCTGCACCGTGACGTCGAGGGCTGTCGTGGGCTCGTCCGCGATGAGCAGTTCCGGCTCGAGCGAGACGGCCATCGCGATGAGGATGCGTTGACGCATGCCCCCGGAGAACTGGTGGGGGTAGTCCTCCAGGCGCTGACGGGGGTTGGCGATGCCGACGAGGTCGAGCAGCTCCGCGGCCCGCTCCGTCACGCGCTGTCGTGGCCAGGCGCGGTGCACCCGCAGGACCTCCCCGAGCTGGTCGCCGATGCTCAGCACGGGGTTCAGGGAGGACAGCGCGTCCTGCAGCACCATGCTCATCCGCTCACCGCGAACGGCACGGCGCTGCTCGCTGCTCATGGCGAGCAGGTCCTCCCCCGACAGGCGCAGCTCCTCCGCGGTGACGGTGGCGGCGGGATCGACCACGCCCATGACTGCGCGGGCGGTCACGGTCTTGCCCGAGCCGGACTCCCCCAGCAGGGCGTGCAGCTCGCCGGGTCTCACCTCGAGGTCGACCCTGGAGGCGGCCACGAAGACGGGGTCCGAGGCGGGGTCCGAGGTGGGGGTGGACGTGCCGCTCGGGGCGGGGAAGGTCACCGTGAGGCCGCGTGCGTGCAGCACGGGCTCATGTGCGGGCCGTGTGGTCACGGCCTCATCATGCACCCCCGCCGGCTGCCGGAATGTTTCACTCAGGTCAACTCTTCGCCGGGATTCATCAGCACTCTTGACTCCTGCACCGGATGCAACACATCGTTGCGCATCGAACGCCGCCCTCGACGGACGGCCGACCCAGGAGGGCCCGTGCTGGAACCCGCCAAGCGGTACACCGGTTACACCGCCTACGACTACCTCGAGAAGGGGGTGGACTACCGCGCCTTCGACTACGCCGAGCAGATCGGACGTGTGCCCGAGTACGCCGGTCTCGACCTCAGCGCCGAGCAGGCTGAACGCACCCGACGCCTGCTCACCGAAGAGGTGGTCATCTCCCTGCACGAACACGTGCAGGTCTTCCCCGAGGACATGGGGCAGCTGCGCGAGCACATCCGCCAGGGCCGCGAACCCACCGCCTACGAGGGGCTCTCGCGCTCGGGCCTGACGGCCGTCTTCGACAACGGCATGGACGGCACCTGCTGCATCTCCAGCGACGCCGGCTGGAAGTACCAGGACGTGCTCTTCGACCTCGGCGTCCGGATGGCGGACATCGCGCACCAGGACTTCGTCGTCAAGGGCGAGAGCATCGCGGACATCGAGCACGCCCACGAGAGCGGCCGCATCGCCCACGTCTTCGCCCTGGAAGCCTCGACCATGATCGAGAACGAGGTCGACCGGCTCGACGTCCTGTACGGCTTCGGCGTGCGTCAGATGGGCATCGCCTACTCCGAGGCCAACACCCTCGGCAGTGGGCTGAAGGAGCGCGGCGACGGGGGCCTCACCTACTTCGGCGAGCGCGCCGTCAAGCGCATGAACAAGCTCGGCATCGCCATCGACATCTCCCACTCCGGCGACCAGACGTGCCTGGACACGATCGAGGTGTCCGACAAGCCGGTGCTCATCACCCACGCCGGTGCTCGCACCGTCTGGCCGACCAACCGCATGAAGACCGATGCCACCATCAGGGCCTGCGCCGAGAAGGGTGGGGTCATCGGCGTGGAGGCCGCGCCGCACACCACGCTGTCGCCGGATCATCCCCGGCACAGCCTGGAGTCGGTCATGGACCACTTCACCTACTGCGTCGAGCTCGTCGGCATCGACCACGTGACCTTCGGTCCCGACACGCTCTTCGGCGACCACGTCGGGCTGCACGACGCCTTCGCCGCCAACCTGTCCCTGGGACAAGCCCACGCCGGCGTGCAGTACGAGAAGGTCCCTTACGTCGACGGTCTGGAGAACCCAGCCGAGTGCTTCACCAACATCATCGGCTGGCTGGTTCAGCACGGGTACTCCGACGACGAGATCCGCAAGGTCGTGGGGGGCAACACCCTGCGAGTCCTGAAGGAGGTCTGGGTCTGATGGCTCCCACCCGAAGGCTCCTCCTCCTCGGTGGCGCCTCGACCGTGGCCTCCGCCTGGGCGCTGGCGGCGTGCGCGCCCTCGGCCCCGGAGGAACCCGCCGGGGACTCCTCAGGTGCTCCCACGGCCGGGACTGACACCTTGACGCTGGCGACGACGACGGATGTCGTGAACTTCAACCCCGTCATCGGCAACAGCCGCTCCGACCAGTGGATGACCGGTCTGATGTACCCGCGGCTGCTCACCATCGCCGACGACGGCAGCAAGGAGGCCGAGGTCGCGACCGAGTGGGGTTACGTCGACGAAACCACGGGCTTCTACGACATCCGTGACGACATGGCTTGGAGCGACGGTGAGCCCTTGACCGCAGAAGACGTCGCGTGGACGCTCAACGCCGTCAAGCGGGACGCCCCGTCAGGCACGTTCTACGGTCAGCTCGCCAACTTCGTCGAAGCCCGAGCGATCTCGCCCAGCCGGGTCGAGTTCTCCATGCGGACCCCGGACTCCTCCCTCGTCGACGAGATCGGGTTCTGGGGCTGCATCGTCCCCCAGCACGTCTTCGAACCCGCGGGTTCGATCGCGGAGTTCGCCAACGACGGCGGCGCCGGGGGTTGGGTCAGCGCCGGACCGTACCTGCTGACCGAGGTGCAGGTGGGTCAGAGCTACTCCTTCGAGCGCGTCGACAGGTACCCCCTGGTCGAAGGGGGGACACCCATCCCGGCGAAGGTCGTCTACCGCGTCTTCCCCGACGTCAACACCGAGATCCTGGCGCTGCGCAGCGGGGAGGTCGACGTCATCGCGAACGCGCTCCCCCCGGCGCAGGTCGAACCGCTGCGCTCCGTCGAGGGCATCGACGTGGCCGAGGCGGCCGGACTGGGTTACGCGCACATGGTCTACAACATGCAGAACCCCGACCTGGCCAAGGTCGAGGTCCGTCGCGCCCTGGCGCAGTCCAGCGACTACGACGCCATCCGGCAGGTCGCCTTGTCGGGGCAAGCCGTCTCCACCGGCTCGAGCCCCCTCTTCCCCGCTCTGACGCAGTACCACGACGATTCCATCACCGAGTACGAGTTCGACCCCGACGCGGCACGCGACCTCATGCGCCAGGCCGGGTACACCGAGGACGGCGACGGCATGTTCAACGTGTCCTTCCGCCTCATCTACTCCCTGCAGGACTCCGTCACCTCGCAGTGGGCGCAGATGGTCAAGGACTCCTCGGCCCAGGCGGGCATCACCATCGAGTTGCAGGGCTCCGAACGCAACACCTACCTCGCCTTGACCAACGACGGGGACTACGACATCTACGCCGGCAACTTCGCCATCATGGACGACCCGGTGCTGAACTTCTCCTTGTCCTACCTGCCCGGCGGAGCCATCAACTACACCTACTGCGATGACCCGCAACTGAACGACCTCATCGCTGAAGGAGCTGCGACGACCGACCTGCAGGCCAAGGTCGAGATCTTCCGGGACGCCGCGCGCATCGTTCACGACCAGGTCTACGACAACATCATGTACACGCAGAACCTCTTCTTCGGCCACAGCGACGCCTGGTCCGGCTTCACCGCCCGTCCCAGCGAGCTGCTCTCCATCGTCAACCCCGTCTCGATCGCCTCGGCGTCGAAGTCGGCGAGCTGAGGAGACCGTGTCCACCGCCTCCTTCGTGCTGCGCCGGCTGGGCCGGGGACTCCTCACCATCTGGTTCGCAGTCACCGTGACCTTCCTGCTGCTGCGACTGCTGCCGGGCGACCCCGCCCTGGCGGTGTCGAGTCCCACGCAGACGGAGGAGGCCAGGGCGTTGCTGCTCACCCAGTACGGCCTGGACCGGCCGCTGATCGAGCAGTACGTCCTCTACCTCGGACAGCTGCTGCAGGGCGATCTGGGGGTGTCGTTCACCCAGTCGGTGCCCGTCCTCGACGTCCTGCTGGGTCGCCTGCCCTGGACGCTGCTGCTCACGGTCGTCGCGCTCACCTCCACCGTCCTGCTGGGCGTTCCGCTGGGGGTGCTGGCCGCGTCTCGGCGAGGAGCGTTCCTCGACAAGGCCGTCCAGGTCCTCGGCGTCACGGGCCAATCGCTGTTCGTGCCCAGCATCGGCGTCCTGCTGCTCTTCGTCCTCGGGCTCAAGCTGGGCTGGGCCCCGATCGGCGGCGCGTACTCCCAGGGCGTCTACGGCGGGCAGTGGTACCTCTCGGTGCTGCACCACCTGCTGCTCCCCGGCATCTCCCTGACCCTCGTGCAGCTCGGCTCCTACGTGCTCACCCTGCGCGCCACCCTCGTCGACGCCCTCGCCGACGACTACGTCGTGCTGGCCCGCGCCAACGGGCTCTCCGAGCGGCGCATCCTGTGGAAGCACGCCCTGCGGAACGCCTTGCTGCCGGCGACCACCCTCATCGGCCTGCAGCTGGGCTTCCTCGTCGGCGGCGCCGTCCTCACCGAGACCGTGTTCGCCTACCCCGGCGTCGGCCGGGGCATCTACGAGGCGGTGACCCAACTGGACTTCCCCGTCCTGCAAGGTGCGTTCCTGATGCTCGCCGTCACGGTCGTGCTCGCCAACACCCTCACCGACCTCGTCTACGGCTGGCTGGACCCGCGGGTGAGGGCATCGTGAGCGCCGTCCTGCCCGGTGCCGAGGTCCTCCCCGACGCCAAGCGCACCTCGACCTCCACCTGGCGTGCCTTCCGCCGTCAACCACTGGGGGTGCTCGGGCTCGCCGTCCTCGGCCTGCTGCTGCTCGTGGCGGTGGTGGGCCCCTGGCTCGTCACCGCCCCCGCCAGCTACGGCACCACCGTGCTGGACGCCCCGAGCGGACGGTTCTGGCTCGGTACCGACGCCCTGGGCCGCGACGTGTTCGCCGAGGTCGTCTGGGGCACCCGCTCCTCGGTCGCGGTCGCCCTCGCGGCATCCGCCATCGCCATCGCCATCGGCACCCTCGTCGCAGTCGTCGGGGCCTACGTGCCCTGGCTCGACGCCATCGTCAGCATCGTCGTCGACCTGACGCTGTCCCTGCCCGTCCTTCCGCTGATGATCCTCGTCGCGGCCCTCGCCGGCCCGAGCACGACCACGCTCATCGTGGTCGTCGCCGCCTTCTCGTGGCCGGAGGTCACCCGCCTCGTCCGCTCCCAGGCCCTCACGATCGTCGGCCTGCCCTACGTCGACGCAGCTCGACTCATGACCCGCAACCACGCGTGGATCATCGCCCGTCACGTCGTGCCGGCGGTCACCCCGGTCATCGTCGTCTCCGTCGTCGTCACCGCGTCCCGCGCAGTGCTCTCCGCGGCCGGCCTCGCCTTCCTCGGCCTGGGCGATCCCACGTCCTGGTCGTGGGGACGCATCCTCTACGAGGCGCAGTCGGCAGGAGCCATGGTCAGCGCCTGGTGGCTGACGCTGTTCCCCTCGCTGGCCATCCTGGCCCTGGTGCTCTCCGCCACCCTCGTCTCCATCGCCTACAACGACGCGCGCAACCCGCGCACCGGGGGTACGGCATGACCAGCACCCCCGACACCCCCTCGGCCTCCACTTCGGGCACGGGTCCCGTCCTCACCCCGCCCTTCGAGCCGCGGTTGAGCCACGACGTCTTCGACCGCATCCTGACCCGCGTGCGCCGGCGCATGAGCGCCGACGGGTTCGACGGGCTGCTGAGCGACGACCCCGACGACGTCGCGCACCTCACCGGCTTCTTCCACCACCCCAGCGAGCGACCCGTGGCTGCCCTCCTCACCCTCGAGGGTGACGTGACCCTCCTCGTCCCCGAGCTGGAGGTCGATCACGCCCTGGACCAGGACGTACGGGCCCGGCTGGTCTCCTACCCCGAGTACCCCGGCGTGGTCAACCCCTTCGCCGCACTGTTCGCCACCGCACCCGACGGGCGACTGGCGGTCACGACGCAGATCACGCAGCACCGGCTCGCGATGCTGCGCGCAGGCTCAGGGGGGCGGGAGTGGGTGCCCAGCGACCTGCTGGTCGGGGTCCGCGCGGTGAAGGAACCCGAAGAGGTCGTCCTGCACCGCGAGGCAGCGCGCATCACCGACGTGATGCTGCGCGCCGGCGTCGACCTGGTGGCCGACGGCGCCGCCGGCGGGACGCTCCCGTCCGAGGCCGACCTGGCCCGGCACGTGGGGGCGGTCGGGGTCCAGGAGATGTACGCCCACCACGCCGACGTGGTCGTCGTGTCCCCCCTCGCCGGCGGCCTGGTCTACGCCGGCGAGAACTCCGTGCGCCCGCACGGCCTGCCCTCGGGGCGGCGGCTGCGACCGGGAGACACCTTCGTGCTCTCCCTCGGCTGCGCGGTCGGCGGCCGCTTCGTCGAGGGGGAGCGCACCTTCGTCCTCGGTGCACCCACTGCGCAGCAGCGTCGCTACCACGACGCCGTGCGCGACGCGCAAGCCGAGGGATCACGCGCCATCGCCCCCGGCGTCCGTTGCGCGGACTCCAACGCCCGGTGCCTGGACGTGCTCCGCGACGCCGGCCTCGGGCGCCACCTGCGCCACCGACAGGGCCACGGCATCGGGCTGGGGATGCACGAGCCGCCCTGGCTGGAAGACGGCGACGACACCGTCCTGCGACCCGGCATGATCGTCTCCAACGAACCCGGCATCTACGTGCCCGGCCATGCCGGCTACCGCATCAGCGACAGCGTGCTGGTCACCGCGACGGGGTCCGAACCGCTGACCACGTTCCCCCGCAGTCTCGACGACTGCCTCGTCCCCCTCTGAGAGGCACCCCCATGACCCGGAGCCAGACGACGCAGGGCGCGACCAGCCAGAGCACGACGCAGCGCGTCCGCATCAACGGCAACGAGCTCGCCGTCGATGTCCTCGGACCTCCCGACGCGCCCGTCGTCATCGCCCACCACGGTGCACCCGGCCTGGGCTCGCGCGCCGAACCGCGAGCCAGCTTCGGTCGTCTCGCCGACGAGTACCGAGTCGTCGTGTTCGACGCGCGCGGCAGCGGGGAGAGCGAAGGATCCGGCGTCTTCAGCCACGAGCAGTGGGCCGCCGACATCGACGGTCTGCGTCAGTGGGTCGGGGCCGACCGCATCGTCATGGCTGGAGGGTCCTACGGTGGCTTCATGGCCATGGAGTACGCGATCCGCCACCCTGAACGGGTACTCGCTCTCGTGCTGCGCGACACGTCGGCGGACTCCTCCAACATGGGCCGAGCTCGTCAGAACGCCCTCACCAACGACCGCGTGAAGATCGACATGGAGAAGTTCGACCGGATCGACCAGGGCCGCGTCCGCGACGACGACGACCTGCGCGAGTGCTGGCGGGAGATCTTGCCGCTCTACGACCACGTCTACGACCCAGCCGTCGTCGAACGCAAGGTCGCGGCGACGCCCTACCGCTACCGAGCCCACAACTACGCCTTCAGCGTGAACATGCCGACCTACGACATCTCCGCCCTGCTGCCCTCCATCAGCGCGCCCACCCTCGTCACCGTCGGGCGAACCGACTGGATCACCCCTGTCGAGTGCAGCGAGAGGATCGCCTCACTGATCCCCGACGCCCGCCTCGAAGTCTTCGAGAAGTCGGGTCACTCCCCGCAGGTGGAGCAGGCCGAGGAGTGGACAGCTGTCGTGCGCTCCTTCCTGCACCAGGTGTTGTGAACAACCTCCAGGACGGGCTCAGCGAGCTCGACAAGCGCATCGTGGTCGCTCTGCAACCCAACGGCCGCGCGAGCTGGCGCACGATCGCGGAGAAGGTGGGCAGTTCCACGGCGACCGTCACCCGCCGCGGCCAGCAACTGCTCACCGACGGCGTGGTCAAGGTCGCCGTCGTGCCGGCGCTGGCGGCCGGCGGCGCCTACTCAGCCTTCTGGGCGCGCATCAACTGCGTTCCGGGGGAGTCGATGGCGGTGGCTGAGAAGCTCGCGGCCAGCCCTGACGTGCGCTTCTGCGCCGTCGTGGCCGGGGAGTACGACATCGTCGCGGAGATCATCCTGCGCGGGAACGCCTCGACCTACCCCAAGCTGCTGCAGCACCTGCAGAGCCTACCCGGCGTCAGGCGCTGGCGCAGCGACTACACGTTGCACGTGTACAAGGTGAGCTTCGACTGGGGTCGTCAGCTGTTCGGCGAGGAGCCCACGACCGGGCACCTCTCCTCGGCCTTCGACGAACCGGAGGAGTGCTCACCTCAACACCTCGACGACGTCGACCGTCAGATCGTCGCCAGCCTGCAGGCCGACGGGCGGGAAGCTTTCCAGCGCATCGCCGACAACTTGGGTCTCAACGAGTCCAGCGTCCGTCGGCGTTACGACCGGCTGCGCAGCAACGGGTGTCTCGACGTCCTCACGCTGGTGCAGTCGGCGGCCCTGGGCATGGGGGCGGAGACGCTGGTCCAGATCACGGTCGTGCCCAGCCACCTGGAAGCCGTCGCCGCGAAGCTGTCCGCGTTCCCGTTCGTGCGCTACCTGGCTCTCATGCTGGACACGAACTCGCTGTTGTGCGAGCTCATCATGCCGAACGGTCGCGACCTGCACGGATTCCTCACCGGGCCGCTGTCGCACATGGAGGGTGTGAACGGCTGGTCGGCGTCGATGGAACTCGTGTTCCTGAAACGTGGCTTCATCGAGACGCCGTGGTGGCGGGTGCAGGTGCAGAGCCGACCTCTGCTCACCGCTGGGTAGGCGATGCCGGCGGTCGTCGAGCGATCCCGTCGAAGTCCTGGCGCTGCGCCAGGTGCTGCTGCGAGTACCGGGTGGAGCCGTGCGACGAGCCGGCGGGTCCTCGTGATCCACCGGTCGACGGCCCGGCGCGCTCCGTCGACCCACGGGGACCGATCGACCTGCCGCACGTTCCCGGACCCCACCACCGGCCGCCTCCGGTGCTGCGACGGCTCTCGTGCTGGACGGTGGGTCCTGGCGACGTGGCGACGGCGCTCAGCGGGCGGAACCGGCGCAGGTGCCCTCCCCGGTGCGTCGTGCAGCAGGGGGCCAGGTGGAGAGCTGGGCCCACCCGCAGCCGGTGCCGTCCCCGTCGCGGTCGAGCTCACGGCCGTGGCCGGACCGCCCGGCGTGGACCGGTGGGGTGGTCCTGCGGGTGGCGCGGCTCGTGCTGCGCCCGTGGGCGCCACGAGCGTGGGCGCTGCGGGCGTGAGCGCCGCAGCGCCGGCCGCGGCACCGGCTGGGGTGCCGGGTGCGGCGCCGGTCGAGGTGGTGGGCAGGAGCTGCTCGGGGCACGGGGCCGGCACGCGGGCGGTGGCGTCGCGATCGGCGGTGGTGACCCGCAACCCCCGCGCCACCTCGATCGCGACCCGCCGAGCGACGCAGGTCCGGCTGTGGCCGTCGGTCGGGTGGCAGCCAGGTGGCCGCGTCCGCACCGCCGAGGAGGTGTCCTCGCCCCGGGTGGAGGCGGTGCTCCGTCCGCTGCACGGTCGACCAGCGTGCCGGTGACCACCACGCGGTCGCGGGTGCCGAGCTCGCAGGTCCTGCCGCGGTCGGTGCGCCTGGGCGCCGCCCGAGCCCGTCCCGGCGGGCGGGGACGTTTGACCGAACCGGTTCGGGGGCACCTGACGTACGTCGGGGCAACGGTCGGCGCGGCGCGCGGGCCGGCGTGGAGACGCTGCGGGCCCCGGCGCGCCACCGGCCCCCCTCGCCCCGGAGAACCCGTGCCCGGCAGCCCGCCACCCCGTCACCCCGCCACCCCCGCCCCCGGTCGCGCAGCGCGCCCCGGCCGCCCGCGGCGCGCCCCCGACCCGCCGCGGCGCGCCGCCGACCCACCGCGGCGCGCCGCCGACCCGCCGCGGCGGCCGGCGGACGAGGTGCCCGAGCCGGCCACCGCGGTCGCCGACGCCGCCACCGCGGACGTGGCCCCCTCCGCCGCGGGACCGGCGGCGCCCGAGGCGCTGACCGGCCGGCGCCCGCGCCCGCCCGGCACGGCCGGCCTGGTGCTGCTGCTGGGCTCCATGGCGGCGCTGGGCGCGATCAACACCGACCTGTACCTGCCCTCGCTGCCGCGGGTGGCCTCCGACCTGGGCTCGAGCGCCTCCGGTGCCCAGCTGACGATCACCGTGGTGCTCGTGGGCATGGCGCTGGGCCAGCTCGTCGTCGGCCCGCTCAGCGACCGCTACGGCCGCAAGACCCCCGTGCTGGTCGGCTTCGGCGTCTTCGTGCTCGCCTCGCTGCTGTGCGCGGTGGCGCCGAGCCTGCCGGTGCTGGTGGGGCTGCGCCTCCTGCAGGGCCTGGGCGTCTCGGCGGGCGCGGTCACCGGCATGGCGGTGGTGCGCGACCTGTTCACCGGCTCGGCGGCCGCGCGGCTGATGTCGCGGCTGGTGCTGGTGATCGGCGTGGCGCCGCTGTTCGCGCCGACCCTGGGCGGGGCGCTGGCCGGGGTGGCCGGCTGGCGGGCGGTGTTCGTCGTGCTGGCCGCGGCCGGCGTGGCGCTGGTCGTGGCGGTGCGCCGGCGGCTGCCGGAGACGCGCCCGGACGCCGGCGCCGACCGGCCCGGGGCGGGGGCGCGCGACACGCTCGTGCAGGCGCTGCGCACGTACGCGCGGCTGCTGCGCGACCGCCGCTTCACCGGCTTCGCGCTGCTGCCGGGCCTGGCCATGTCGGTGATCCTCTGCTACGTCTCCGTCTCGCCGTTCGTCTTCCAGGAGGTGCACGGGCTGTCCACCGGGCAGTTCGGCCTGCTGTTCGCCCTCAACGGCGTCGCGCTCGTCGGCGGCACCCAGCTCAACGCCGCCCTCGTCTCGCGCTCCTCGCCGCTGGCGCTGCTGCGCGTGGGCGTGCCGCTGAGCGCGGCGCTCGCGCTCGTCCTGCTCGCCGTGGTGCTCACCGGGGCCGGGGGGCTGGTCGGGCTGCTGGTGCCCCTGTGGTTCCTGCTGGCCAGCGGCGGCCTGATCTCGCCGAACGCGGTGACCTGCGCGCTCGCCGAGCACGGCAGCACCGCCGGCTCGGCCGCCGCCCTGGTCACGGCCACGCAGTTCGGCCTCGCCGGCGCGGTGGGCACCGTGGCCGGCGCGCTGGGCGGCGACGAGCGCGCCATGGCGTCGGTGATGACGGCCGCGGCGCTGGCGGCCTGCTGCTCGCTGCTGGTGGCCACGCGCGCGCGCCCGGGCGCGCCGGCGGCCGCCTGAGCGGAGGCGGGCCACCCGCACCCGCTCGGCGGGGTGCGACGCCGTTGCTGGCATCGTGCGACATGAAGACCCTGTACCTGCGCAACGTCCCCGACGAGGTGGTCGAGCGCCTGCAGCGCCTCGCTGCGCGCGACGCCACCTCGGTCGGAGCCGTGGCCGTGCGGGAGCTGACCGAGGCGTCCCGGCGCGTGGACAACCCCGCGCTGCTGGGTCGGCTGCCGGACCTCGCCGTCCCCGTCGCCTCCGTGCTCGCCGACCTCGACGAGGAGCGGCGCGAGCGGTGATCGTGGTCGACGCCTCGGCGGCCGTCGCAGCGCTGCTGACCGCCGGTCCCGCCCGCCGGGTGCTGTCCGGGGAGGTGCTGCACGTGCCGCACCTCGTCGACCACGAAGTGGCGAGCGTGCTGCGCCGGCAGGTCGCCGCGGGTGGGATCACCTCGGCGCAGGGGTGGACGGCCCTCGACGTGTGGCGACACCTGGGCGTCAGCCGCCACCCGGCACCGGCGCTGCTCGACCGGGTGTGGGAACTGCGGGAGGACCTCACCGCGTACGACGCCACGTGCGTCGCGCTGGCCGAGGCGCTGGACTGCGCCCTGCTGACGGCGGACGCCCGGATCAGCAGGGCTCCGGGGGTGCGCTGCCCCGTCACCGTCGTGCCGGGCTGACGTCCCCCCCACCCCTGCGCCGGCCCGCGAGCCACCCGTGCGCCGGCCCGTGCGCCGGCGGGGCCGGCGCACGGGCCGCGTGGCCTCAGGCGCCGCTGGTGGTGGGGTCCCCGGCGGTGTCGCCCTGCGCGGCCTCGACGGCCTCGCCGGCCGCCGCGTCGTCCCCGCCCGCCGCGCCGCCCTGCGCGGCGGGCGCGCCCTCGCCGCGGGCGCCGAGGGTCATGGCCAGCACGGCCGCGCCGGCGCCCACGGCGCCGGCGGCCAGCGCCCAGCCGGCGCCGCGGCGCTCGATGCCCAGCGCGCGGTCCAGGGACAGCGCCCCGGGACCGGTCTCGGCCACGCTCAGCACGGCCGCGATGAGCACCGCGTTGTACTCCCAGCCGCCGTTGGAGACCCACGGCCCGTTGGGCAGGTGCACCTTGCGGATGGCGGTGGCCATCGACGCGGTGATCATCGAGGAGGCCAGCGGCGTGGCCAGCCCGGCGGCCAGCAGCGCCCCCCCGACGGCCTCGCCGAGCCCGGCCACCAGGGCCTGCGTCTTCACCGGGCGCATCTGCAGCGCGTCCATCATCGCCTCGGTGCCGGCGCGGCCGGGGCCTCCGAACCAGCCGAAGAGCTTCTGGGTGCCGTGGCCGACGAACAGGCCACCCACCACCGAGCGCACGACCAGGGGTCCGACGTCCATGGGCTTCCTCCTGCGGGGGCGAGCGTCACCGGCGGCGATCGCCGCGGTGGGGGTCGAGCCAAGCACCTGCGGGTGGCCCCGGCCACCGGGGCGCCGGGCGCGCCGCGGCTGGCACGATGGGGCGGTGAGCACCGAGGCGCCGCCCACCCCCGTCGACGACGCGGCGGAGGCGGCCTTCGCGCGCTCCTGGCGCCTGGTCGCCACCGACCTCGACGGCACGGTGGTGCCGCGCGAGCGGCCCCTGTCGCAGCGCACCCTGGACGCCTTCGCCGCCTGCGCGGCGGTGGGCATCCCGGTGGTGCCGGTGACGGGGCGCCCGCCGCGCTGGGTGACGTCGCTGGCCGCGCAGGCGGGCCTGGGCGGGCGGGTGGTGTGCGCCAACGGCGCCGTCGTCTACGACCTGGACAGCGGCGAGGTGGTGCGCCGGCACGGCATCGACCCGGACGTGGTGCGCGAGGTGGCGCACCGGCTGCGCCCGCTGCTGCCGGGCGTCGGGTTCGCGCTGGAGGCCCTGAGCGGCTTCCAGCGCGAGCAGGCCTACGCCACGCGCTTCGACACCGGCCTGGAGCAGCGCGTGGGCGACCTCGACGAGCTGCTGGCCTCGACCCCGCCGGTGGTGAAGGTGCTGGCCAAGTGCCCGGGCGTGGGCAGCGACGAGATGCTCGCGGTGGTGCGCGGGGCCGTGGGCGACCTGGTGGGGGCCACGCACTCCAACGCCGTGGACTCCCTCGTGGAGATCATGGCGCTGGGCGTGAGCAAGGCGGGCACGCTGGCGGAGGTCGCGCGCGAGCGCGGCACCGGCCCGGAGGGCGTGGTGGCCTTCGGGGACATGCCCAACGACCTGGAGATGCTGCGCTGGGCGGGGCGCTCCTACGCGGTGGCCGACGGGCACCCGGACGCGGTGGCCGCCGCCGACGGCGTGGCGCCCGCCTGCGACGAGGACGGCGTGGCGCAGGTGCTGGAGCGGCTGCTCAGCCGCCGTGCGGGGTGATCGCGCCGATGCCGCGCACCAGCACCGGCACGCCGTCGACCGTCTCGGGCAGCTCGGGCGGGTCGGCGTCGTCGAGGACGTTGACCTTCACCGCCCACGAGTGCTGCCACTTCGTCAGGCCGATGCCGTTCACGCGCGAGTCGCCGCCGACGAGCTGACGCACGTGCGCCTTCGCGGCGCGCGCGGCACCGACGCCGCCCCGGGAAGAGGGGGCCACACCTGAGGTGTCACCTGGGCTCACACGACCAGTGTCGCACCGAGGGCGTCGAGCACAAGGCCGATGGGGTTGCAGAACGTCAGGCCGGTGCCGTCCGCGCCGCCGCGCTCGCTGCCGGCGAAGAGCAGCCCGACGGCCTCGCGGGTGTCGGGGCGGTACACCAGCGAGCCGGAGTCGCCGCCGGCGGAGAAGGCGCCGCCGGCGCCGGTGACCTCGAACTGCCCGTCGAAGCGCACCACGCCCACGGGGTACTCCACGGCCACGTCGTCCAGCTCGATGGCGCTGACGCGCCCGCGGGTCAGCCCCGTGGTGCGCCCGACCTTCTCCACCTCCACCTCGTCGTCGGCCTCGGCCCACCCGGCCAGGCGGCCCACCGGGTACAGCGGGCGGTAGCCGGGCCCGTCGGGGCCGGCGACGTCCTCCAGCAGCGCCAGCGCGGCGTCGACGGCGTTGCCGCCGCCGGCGTCCAGCGGCACCGCGCGCGCCAGGCGCCCCACCCGGTCGCCGGCGCGGCCGCCGTCGGCGGGGCCGGGCTGCAGGACCGGGTCGTCCAGGGCGGCCTGGTCGGAGTCGGCCAGCACGTGGTTGTTGGACAGCGCGTAGACACCGTCCGAGCCGGTGACGGTCACGAAGGCGCCCAGGGTGCCGGCGGTGACGTCGCGGTGCGCGATCGACAGCCCCGGGTGCAGCGGGCGCACCCGCCGGCGCAGCTCGGCCGCGCTCCAGGTGCGGTCGGCGGCCGGAGCGCTGAGGGCCCTGATGCGCCCCACGTCGCGCACGTCGATCTCGGCGGCGGCGGCCGTGCCGGCCAGCTCGCGGGCCTGCCCGAGCAGGGCGTCGCCGCGCTCGCCGGAGTGGCGCACGGCCAGCCCGTAGCGCGAGCCGCGCTCGCCGCCGCCCAGGACGCTGATGCCGACGCTGGCGACCCCGGCGGGGGCGGCGGCCAGCGGGGACACCGCGACGGCGCGGGCCAGCAGCTGCGCCTTGAGCTCTCGTGCGTTGTCGATCTGCACCGGTGGTCCCCCCGGATCGTGCGTTGCGTGGTCTGACGAGCACAACCTGCCACCGGCCACCGACACCGGCCCGTTCAGCGCAGCCCGGCCAGCTCCTCGGCGCGCACCACGGCCCGCTCCACCGCCGCCAGCGAGCCGGCGCCCACGCGCACCATCGCGGCGGCCTCGGCGACCTGCGCGCACGCGGTGGCGGTGCGCGTCACGCGCCGGTGCACCTCGGGGTGCAGGCCCTGCGGCCCGCCGGGCACGGTGAAGCCGTCCGAGGGGGCCTCGGCCTGCGCGCGCAGGCACGCCGCGCGCGCGGCGCGCGCCACGAGGTCCACCCGCGGCAGGTACGCCTCCAGCGCGCTGCGCTCGGGCCCGGGCGGGCAGCCGTCGACGACCTGCTCGACGCGGCGCACCGCCCGGTCCACGCCGTGCTCGGCGCGCGCCCACACCCCGGTGCCCAGCGGGTCCGGGGTGCGGCGCCAGAAGGCGAGCCTCAGCGCGCTCGCCTCACAGGTACTGCCCGGTGCCGCCCGGCGGCGGCACGAGCGGGGCCCCGCCGCGCGGGCCGCCGGGGCCCGCCGCGCCGGGCAGGGCGCGGCGGATCTCCTGCAGCTGCGCCTGCGCGGCCATCTGCTGGGCCACCAGGGCGGTCTGGATGCCGTGGAAGAGGCCCTCCAGCCAGCCGACGAGCTGGGCCTGGGCGATGCGCAGCTCGCTCTCGGAGGGCGCCGCCCCCTCGGCGAAGGGCAGCGCGATGCGGCGCAGCTCCTCCACCAGGTCCGGGGCCAGGCCGCCCTCCAGCTCCGCCAGGGAGCGCTCGTGGATCTCGGCGAGGCGGTGCCGGCCGGCCTCGTCCAGCGGCGCCGAGCGCACCTCCTCCAGCAGCTGCTTGACCATGCTGCCGATGCGCATGACCTTCGCGGGCTGGCTGACCATGTCCGCCGGGCCGGGCTCGCCCTCCTCCGGCGGGTGGGCGATGCCCATGCCCTGCGGGGTCACCACGACCACGCGCGGGTCGGCGCCGTCGGCGGGCTCGGGGCGGGCGTCGGGCGGCGTGGGGTCCTCGGGGGGGTGCTGCGACATGCCCCCATCCTGCCGTCAGGCCCGCGCGCGCACCTCCCGCGGCAGCGCGGCCGCCGCCAGCAGGACGCTGAGCGCGACGGCCGCGCCGGGCGCCGCCACGGCCGTGCCCAGGTCCGCGCCGGGCCACGCGTGGGCGGCGAGCAGGGCCAGCGCGCCCGCGGCCGGCACGCCCAGGGCCAGCGCGGCCAGCGCACCGCGCGCGGGCGCCCCGCGCACCCACCGCCCGCGCCGGCCCCACGGCAGCGCGTGCGCGCCGGCCAGGACCGCGGTGCCCACCAGCGCCGAGGCCAGCGGGTCGCCCACGCGGTGCCAGCCGTCCGCGACGACCATCGCGCCCATCGCGCCGGAGGCCAGCGCGCCCAGCGGCGCCAGCACCCACCGCCAGCGCGGCGGGGCGGCCACCAGCAGGCCCAGGCACACGCCCACCACCCCGGCGGTGTGCCCGCTGGGCAGGCTGTTGGCGCCGCCGGCGCCGAGCAGGTCCGGGCGCGGCAGCAGCGCGAGCTTGAGCAGCTCCGTCAGCGCCAGCGTGCCCGTCGCCACCGCCAGGCCCAGCGCGGCGCGCCCGGGCGCGCCGCGCAGCAGCCCCACCGCGCCCACGGCCGCCGCCCCGGCGAGCAGGTGCACCGGCCGCAGGTGCCCGGCCAGGGCCAGCAGCTGCTCGGCCGGCGCCGGCAGCCCCGCGTCGGGCGAGGACAGCGCCAGGCGGTGCACGGCGTCCTCGGCGGCCTGCCCGCGCGCGGTCAGCACGGTCAGCGCGTACAGGACGGCGAGGGCGCCGGCGTGCGCGGCGGCGACCGCGGCGTAGCGGCCGAGGCCGCGCCGGCCGGCGGCGCGCCGCGGCGGCGCCGCGGCGGGGGCGGTGCTGGACGTCACCGTCCCACTGTGCGGCACGCGCGCGCGGGGCGCGCCGCGGGTGCGTGCAGGCTCCGCGCAGGGCCCGCGCAGGCCCCGCGCAGGCCCCGTGCTCAGCGGGAGGCGCGCTCCAACTCGGCCACCTCGTCCTCGGTCAGCTCCAGCTCCAGGGAGGCCAGCAGCGGGCCGACCTGCTCGACGGTGCGGGCGCTGGCGATGGGCGCGACCACCGTCGGCTGCGCCGCCAGCCACGCCAGCGCCACCGAGGCCACCTCGGCGCCGTGGGCGGCGGCCACCTCGTCCAGGGCGGTGAGCACCCGCTGCCCGCGGGGGGTGTCCAGGTGCGCGGCGGCCTTGCCGCTGCGCTCGCTGTCGGTGCGCTGGCCGGGGCGGTACTTGCCGGAGAGGAAGCCGGAGGCCAGGGCGAAGTACGGCACCATCGCCAGGCCGTTGGCGGCCACGACGTCGGCGGTGCCGGACTCGTACTCCTCGCGCGCGACGAGGTTGTACTCGTTCTGCAGCGCGCTGTACGCGGTGAAGCCCTCGCGGCGGGCCGTCTCCAGCGCCTCCTGCAGGCGCGGGCCGGTGAAGTTCGAGGCGCCCAGCGCGCGCACCTTGCCGGCGGTGACCAGCTCGTCGAAGGCGCCGAGGGTCTCCTCCAGCGGCGTGCCCTCGTCGTCGGCGTGCGCCCAGTACAGGTCGATGCGGTCGGTGCCCAGCCGCTGCAGCGAGGCGTCGACCGCCTTGCGGATCGTGCCGGCGGCCAGGCCCTCCAGGCCCGGGGCCTTGCCCACCTTGGTGGCCAGCACGATCGAGTCGCGCTTGCCGCTCTTCGCGAACCAGCGGCCCAGGATGGTCTCGGAGATGCCCGCACCGCCCGCGCTCCACGCCGAGTACACGTCGGCGGTGTCGACGAAGTCGCCGCCGCCGTCGACGAAGGCGTCGAGCACGCGGTGCGACTGCGCCTCGTCGGAGGTCCAGCCGAAGGTGTTGCCGCCCAGGCTCAGGGGGCGCACGTCCAGGTCCGAGGTTCCGATGCGGGTCATGCGCCCAGCACAGCACCCGCAGCGGGGGTGCGCACGCGGGTGGGCGTGCGCGGTGCCGGACGTCCCGCCCCCCGACCGCGACCACCACGACCGCAGGGGTCGTCCGCGTCGTGACGACCCGGGCGGCGCGCGGGCACGCGTCCCCCGGCGGACGGTCCGCCTCCTGACCACTTCCCGATGCACTCCGTGACGGGTGTTGACGCACCCTGTGACGGGTGTTTGTATGCATACACCGCCGGCGCCACCGAGGAGGGTGCGCACCTCGCTCGGCGCACCCCCCTACCGCACCACGGGCGGTTCGACTCCGACGACGGGGTCGGTGCACCACAAGCGCGGGCGGGACGCGTCGTCCGGGCTGTTCCGTCCGCGGCCGCCGCTGCACCCGTCGGGGTGCTCGTCCCGGCCGCGGTGCGGGCGACCACCGCGGGTCGCCCGCCGCCGACGGATCCCCGCCAGGCGCCGCTGGACGCGGCAACCACCACCAGAGGATCGAAGGAGCCGGCTCGTGCGACGACGAACGAGGACAGCCCCCACCACACGCGCGGCCGCGGCCGCGGTCGCCGTGACGATGACCGTGATCGGCGCGGGACTGGCCGCGGCGCCGGCGTCGGCGGCCACGGAACTCATCACCAACGGCGGGTTCGAGGACGACCTGACCGGCTGGTTCGCCAACGACGGCAACGCCGGGGACACGGCGGAGCTGGCCGTCACCGACGACGCCTTCTCCGGCGACAGCGCCGTGCTCGTCACCGAGCGCGGCACCACGGGTTCCGGGCCCATGCAGGACCTGTCCGGGAAGCTGCGGGCGGGGGAGACCTACCAGCTCAGCGCCCGCATCAAGTACGACGACGCCGACAGCCCGGACACCAAGCAGTTCTTCATGACCGTCCACTTCGGCGGGGCGTCGTACGCGAACATGGGCACCGTCACCGTCCGGCGCGGCGAGTGGGGCCTGATCGACGCCACGTTCACCGTCCCGGCCGGGCAGGACGTCAGCACCGCCCGGGTGTTCCTGGAGACGCCGTGGGTGGCGGACCCGCAGGCCGACCCGGACGTGCACCTCATGGACTTCGTCGTCGACGACGTCTCCCTCGAGGGCGTCGAGCCCCCGCCGCCCCCGCCGCCGGCGTCGCGCACCGTCGAGGTCGTGGGCAAGCTGCCCGGCGACAGCAACCCGCTGATCTCGCACAAGTTCGGCGCCGACGCGTTCGGCATGGTCGACGGCGACCGGGTGTACCTCTACATGACGAACGACACCCAGGGGTACGCGCCCGACCCCGCCACCGGCGTCTCGCCGCAGATCGACTACGGGGACATCGACCAGATCACGGTCATCTCCTCGGAGGACCTCGTCAACTGGACCGACCACGGTGAGATCCAGGTCGCGGGCCCCGCCGGTGTCGCGCCCTACACGAACAACTCGTGGGCGCCCGGCGCGGTGCAGAGGGTCGTCGACGGGGAGGAGAAGACCTTCCTCTACTACGCCAACGGCGGCGGGTCCAGCAACGTCATCGTCGGCGACTCCCCGCTCGGTCCGTGGAACGACGAGCGCGACAGCACGCTCATCGATGGGCGCACACCGGGCGCGCAGGACGTGGCGTGGAAGTTCGACCCGTCGCCGTTCGTCGACGACGACGGCGACGCCCACCTGTTCTTCGGCGGCGGCCCGGCCTCCACGTCGCTGCCGGCCGTCGAGCGGTTCAACAACCCCAAGAACATCCGCGTCATCGACCTGGCCGACGACATGGTGAACACCGAGGGGACGGCCCGGGTCGTGGACACCCCCGTGTCGTTCGAGGCCGGTCACGTCTTCGAGCGCGAGGGCCGGTACTACCTCTCCTACTCCTCGCACTTCGGGGGCCCGGACTTCGGCGGCGACCAGCCCCGCACGCCGGGGTACCCCGGCGGCGGGGAGATCGGCTACATGATCTCCGACCAGGCCGACGTGTGGCCGAAGGAGAAGTACGCCGGGGTCCTCTTCCCCAACCAGTCGCAGTTCTTCGGGCCCGGGACCGGCGGCAACAACCACCAGTCCGTGTTCGAGCTGGGCGGTGAGCACTACTTCACCCACCACGCGCCCACGCTGAACAAGCGGATCAACGGCGACCGGACGCAGGGCTACCGCAGCCCGCACATCGAGAAGCTGGAGTTCGACGAGGACGGGACGATCCAGCAGGTCGTCGGCACCTACGAGGGCGTCGAGCAGGTCAAGGACCTGGACCCGTACCAGGTGCTCGAGGCCGAGACCATCGCCTGGCGCCAGGGCCTGACCACGGTGGCGGTCGACGCGCCCTCGCGGCAGTTCGGGCCGGACGCGCCCAACCTGGCGCTGACCGACATCGACGACGGCGACTGGACGTCCCTGTCCTCCGTCGACTTCGGTGCCCACGGGGCCGCGTCCTTCACCGCCGGCGTGCGTGCGCCGAGCGCGGGCGCGAGCATCGAGCTGCGCCTGGACGACCGCGAGGCGCCCGTGGTGGCCACGATCGACGTGCCCGCCGGCGACGGCGGGTGGAGCGAGGTCTCCACGCGGCTCGAGGGCGTCACCGGCGTCCACGACGTCTACATGACCTTCACCGGCCCCGAGGGCGAGGACCTGCTCGAGGTCGACACCTGGGAGTTCACCGCGGCCGAGGCGTGGGCCACCGACGTGTCGCTGGCCGACGTGCTCGGGCAGGACACCTCCGGCCCGGAGGCCCCGCCCCGCGCGGACGGGTCGGACTTCGACCTGCTGTCCGTCGCCGTCGAGCGGGTGCTGACCGCCCGGCCGGACAGCCCGGTCGCCGCGCTCGCCGACCCGCAGCGGGCGCTGACGGCCCTCCTGCCCGACGACGACGCCTTCGTCGCCGCGCTCGAGGCCACCGCGCGGGGACGCGTCCCCCACGAGAGGGCCGCGGCCGCCCGGCTGCGGACCTCCCCGGTCGGGGAGCTCGAGCGGCTGCTCCTCGGCCACGTCGTGCTGGACGCGACGCTCACCAGCGAGGACGTGCTCGCCGCGAACGGCGCCGAGCTGACCACCGCCGGCGGGTCCACGCTCACCGTGCGGGTCGACGGGGACCGCGTGAGCCTGCTCGACGACGGCGGCCGCGTGGCCGCCACCGTCACCGCGGTCGACGTCAACCGCGGCCAGGTGCAGGTCGCCCACGTGATCGACCGGGTCCTGCTGCTCGGCTGACCCGCCGCACCCGCGCCAGCACGAGGAGGGCCACCCCGCGCACGGGGTGGCCCTCCTCCGCGCGCGGGGCGCTGCGCCGCCGGCTCAGCCGTGCGCCGCCGGCGCGCCCGCGACGGCGCGCAGCAGCTGCAGCACCTCGCGCACCCCGCGCCGGCCCAGGGCCTCTGGGCGGCACAGGACGTCGACGCAGCGGCGCACGTCCAGGTCGGCCAGGGGGCGCAGCACCACGCGCGGGTCGGGCCGGGTGGTGCGCGCCGGCAGCAGCGCGACCGCGTCGCCGGTGGCGACGACCGCGGCGGCGACGGAGAGCTCGTTGATGCGGTGCACCACGTCCAGCGGGCGGCGGGCGGCGACGGCCACGGCGTCGAGGACCCCGGTCAGGGGGAACCCCTCGTGCACGGAGATCCAGCGCTGGTCGGCCACGTCGGCCACGCGCAGCTCCTGCCGCCCGGCCAGGGGGTGGTCGGCGGCGTGGGCGACGAGCAGCGGCTCGACCAGCAGCGGTTCCACCCGCACCACCCGGCGCGGCCACGGCGCCGCGGCCTCGGGGCGGTGGGCCACGACGAGGTCGTGGTCGGCGACGAGGCGGGGGAAGTCCTGCTGGGCGACGTCGTGGTCGGTGCAGCGCACCGGCGGGCCGCCGCGCCCGGCGGCCGCGCGCAGCAGCGGCGGGAACCACGCCAGCGCCGCGCTGTGGAAGGCGCACACCCGCACCGGCTCGGTGGGGGAGTCCAGGTGCGCATCGACGGCGCGGCGGGCGCGGTCCAGCGCGGCGGCGACGTCCACGGCGGCCTCCGCCAGCGCCTGCCCGGCCGGGGTCAGCGCCAGGCGCCGGCCGCGCTTCTCCGTCAGCGGGGTGGGCGTCGTGCGCTGCAACGCGGCCAGCTGCTGGGAGACCGCCGAGGGGCTCAGGTGCAGCGCGGCGGCGACGGCGGTGAGCGAGCCGCGCTCGGCGAGCTCGCGCAGCAGCTGCAGCTGCCGGACGTCCATGAAGCGATGCTAAAACGTGCCTTCACCGACTGGCCCTTCTTCTGCAGGGTCGTCCGGCTCCACGATCGGTGGGTGGAGACCTCCCGGCGCGCCGACGCCGTCCTGCTGGCCGTGGCCGTCGTGTGGGGCAGCAGCTACCTCGCCGCGCAGCACGGCGTCGAGGCCGTGGGGGTGGCCGCGACGCTGGCGCTGCGCTCGGCCGGCGCCGCGCTCGTGCTCGCCCTGGTGGTGCTGGCGCGCCGGCGGGCGGTGCGGGTGCACGACGTCCGGCTCGGGCTCGTCTTCGGCCTGACGCAGACGGCGGTGCTGTGGCTGGAGACGTGGGGCGTGGCCGGCACCACCGCCACCTCGGCGGGGCTGCTCATCAGCACCACCGTGCTGCTGACGCCGCTGGTGGAGGGCGCGCTGACCCGCCGGCCGCTGCCGCGCGCCTTCTTCGCCGCCGGGGCCGTCGTCCTGGCCGGGGTCGCGCTGCTCGTGGGCCGGCGCGGGTTCGCCGCGCCGGCGGTCGGCGACCTGCTCGTCCTGGGCGCCGCCGCGGTGCGGGCGGTGCACGTCAGCGCGCTGGGCCTGGCCACCCGCGGCCGGCGCGTCGACGTGGTCGTCGTCTCCGCCGTCCAGGCGGGCGTGGGGGCGCTGCTGCCCACCCTGCTCGCCCCCGGGGACGTGCTCACCGGGGCGCGCGCCGCCTCCCCGGGGCAGTGGCTGGTGCTGGCCCACCTGGCGCTGGCCTGCACCGCGTTCGCGTTCCTCGCCCAGGGGTGGGCGCTGCGCCGGGCCTCGGCGGCGCGCACCGGCCTGCTGCTGGGCACCGAGCCGCTGTGGGCGGTGCTCTTCGGCGTCGCCGTCGCCGGCGAGCACCTCGGTGCGGCCGGGGCCGCCGGCGCGGTGCTCGTGCTGCTCGGCGCCGCGGCGGGCCGGCGCGTCGAGCGCGAGCACCAGCGCGCGCCGGCCGGGACGGGTGGGCGAGCGCGATCAGGTGGGCAGCGCCCCGGTGCACGGGACGTCCCCACCAGGGACGTCGGCGACGAGCGCCGGTCCCGGCCCGTGCTCCAGGACCGCCCGGTCGGGCGCGTCGAGCGGCGGGTGCATCACGGCGTGCACGGCGGGCGCTGACGCCCGCGGCGCCGCCGTCCGAGAGGCGGCACCGGTGGTGCACGCTCGGGGCGTGGACGACGAGCGGCAGTCGCACCGTTCCCCGGCGACCCCCCGCGCCGACGCCGCGGACGTGCGGCGGGCCGAGCCCGGTGAGCTGCGGCTGCTGCCGGCGGTGGAACTGGCGGCGGATGCGCTCTTCGCGCGGGCGGGCGTCGCGCTGCCCGAGCAGCTCACCGACGTCGCCGAGCTCGAGGCCGCCGCGTGCGTCCTGGTGACCGGCCGGCCGCCGGTGGGTTTCGCGCGCCTGGACGTGCTCGACGGCAACGCCCACCTGGAGCAGGTGTCGGTGCACCCCGGGCACGTCCGCCGCGGCCTGGGCACGGCGCTGCTGGGGGCCGCGGTCGCGTGGGCGCGGGCACGGGGCTTCCCCGCGCTGACGCTGACGACCTTCGAGGACGTCGCGTGGAACGCGCCCTGGTACCGCCGCCACGGGTTCACGGACCTGCAGCACCCCGGGCCCGAGCTGCTGGAGCAGCGCCGCGCGGAGGTGCGGGCCGGGCTGGACGGGGCGGGGCGGCGCGTGGTGCTGCACCTGCCGCTGCACCCGGGGGCGTGAGGTGGGCGTGGGGCCCGGCGGGTGCGCCCCTCAGGTGCGCGGTGGTCCCGCCTCGCGCAGGGCCGCCGCCGCGCGGGCGAGCGCGCCGTGGGGGTCGTGCAGCACCCGGTGCCCGTCGGCCAGGACGCGGCGGGTGCCGGCGTCGAGGGGGACGTCGGCCCACGCCACGGGCGCCACGCCGACCTCGGCGACCAGGCCGCAGGGCAGGCGGTGGCGCTGCTCGCGCACGGGCCCGAAGGCGGCGGTGCGCACCAGGCGGCTGCCCGGGCGCAGCCGCTCGAACCAGCCGCCGGTGGGGGAGAGCGGAGCGGGGCCGTCGGTGAGGAGCACGAGGTCCACGTCGCTGGCCACCCGTTCGCGGCCGTGCGCGTAGGAGCCGACGAGGACGAGGGCGTGGACGCCGGGCTCGTCCACGGCCCAGCGGGTCAGGTCCGCGACCAGGCGGTGGGCCTGGCGGCGGCGCTCCTGCAGGTGCGCGGTCGCAGGGCCGGCGCCGTCGTCCGGCCCCGCGACCACGGCCCGGTCCTCACCGAGGAGTCTTCAGCGCGCGGTCCTCAGTGGGCGACGGCGACGGCCTCGCCGACGCCCTCACCCGCCAGCCGCCAGGGGCGCACGACGAGCAGCAGCACGGCGGTGCCCAGCGTCAGCGCGACCAGGACGACGATCCCCAGGGCGCGCGCGTCGTTGCCGAGCACGCCCACCAGCGGCGAGACCAGCGCGCCGACGCCGAACTGCACGGCGCCCAGCAGCGCGGCGGCCGCGCCGGCGGCCTCGCCGTGCCGGGACAGGGCCAGCGCCGGGGCGTTGGGCAGGGCCAGGCCGGTGGAGAACAGCACCACCCACAGCGGCACGACCACCCCGACGAGACCGCCGGCGCCGGTGGTGGCCGTGACCAGCAGCACGACGGCGGCGAGCAGCCCGGCGAGGGTGCCGGCGAGGACCACCTGGGAGGGGGCGAAGCGGCGCAGGACCAGCGGGTTGAGCTGGGTGGCGGCGATGAGCCAGACGGCGCCGGCGCCGAAGAGGAACCCGAACTGCTGCTGGTCCAGGCCGTACTGGTCCTGGTAGACGAACGAGGCGCCGGCCACGTAGCTGAAGAGGGCGGCCATCGTCAGCCCGGCCACGAGGACCAGGCCGAGGTAGGTGCGGTCGCGCAGCAGGGAGCCGTAGGTGCGCACGGTGGCGCCCAGGCGCAGCGGGCGGCGCCGCTCGGGCGCCAGCGTCTCGGGCAGCGCCCGAGCGCCGGCCAGCACCAGCACCACCCCGTAGAGGGCGAGCAGGACGAAGACCCCGCGCCAGGAGGTGAAGCTCAGCACCCCGCCGCCGACGGTCGGGGCGAGCACCGGTGCGGCGCCCATGACGAGGAACAGCCGCGAGAGCAGCGTGGCCGCCGCGCGCCCGTCGTACAGGTCGCGCACGATCGCCAGCGCGACGACCGCGCCGGCGGCCGTGCCCACGCCCTGCAGCACGCGCAGCACGCCCAGCACGGCGATGTTCGGCGCCAGCAGCACCAGCAGCGAGGCCAGCACGTGCAGGGCGGTGCCGGCCAGCAGCGGGCGCCGGCGGCCCAGGGCGTCGGAGAGCGGGCCGATGACGAGCTGGCCCAGGGCCAGGCCGACCAGGGTGCCGGTCAGCGTCAGCTGCACCGCGGCCTCGGTCGTCTCCAGCTCCGTGACGATCGTCGGCAGCGCCGGCAGGTACATGTCGATGGTCAGCGGCCCGACGGCCACGAAGGCGCCCAGCACGAGCGCGGTGCGCCCCATGCCCGGTGCGCCCACCCGGCCGGCGGAGGGCGGCTGCGGGGAGCGGTCCGCCGAGGCGGCCCGGTCGGAGCGGGACGGCTGGGCGGGGACGGTCGCGCCGGTGGCGGTCGGTGGTTCCGTGCGGGAGGTCATGGCGGTTCTTCCGTCGCGGGGCTGGGACGGCCGCGGCGACGGGGAACCGGTGGCTCCCCGTCCACGCGGCGACGGCGACAACCCCCGCACGTCGTCGATCCATTCCCGCCCTGTCGGGGCGGCACCCCTCCCGCCGGTCGTGCTGAGCGCTGCGTCCCCAGGCGGGCACGCAGCGCAGCAGGATGCGCCCCGCGCCCTGAGCGGACCACCCCCCCGTGGACCACTGGGGACCACTGCACCTCCGGAACCCGTGGACCCGGGCGCGCGCAGCGTGTTGCATCGCCTCCGTGAGCGCCGACGCCTCCCTGACCCCCGAGGACCTCGAGTTCCTCGCCCGCCCCCTGCACGGGTTCTTCTCCACGGCCGAGGGGCCGCTGCCGCCGCAGCCGCGGCCGGTGTGGTTTGAGGCCACCGCCGAGGGGGTGGTGCAGCTGTTCACCGGTCCCGGCACGCTGAAGGTGCGGCGCCTGCGCCGCGACCCGCGCGCCTCCCTCGTCGTGGCCGCCCCGGTGGGCGAGCGCGAGCGCTGGGTCTCGGTGGCGGGCCGCGTCGCGGTGGAGACCGGCGGGGCGCACGAGCTGGCCCGCCGCCTCGCGGCGCGCTACTGGGACCTGGACGACCCGGCCCGCGCCGCGGACCTGGACGGGCTCCTGGCCGAGGAGCAGGTGCGCCTCGTCCTGCACCCGGAGGACGTGCGCCGCTACGCGTACTGACGCCCGGGCGGCTCCCCTCCCACCGCGTGCCGCCCGGGGTCCGGCTGCCCTGCTCCGCCCGTTCAGCCGGCGGTGCTGCGGGCGGCTTCCACGATGAGCTCGGCGACGACGTCCGGGCGCGAGACGGTGACGGCGTGGGAGGCGTCGACCTCGACGGCGTGCGAACCGGCGCGCTCGGCCATGAACCGCATGGAGTCGGCGGGGATGGCGAGGTCCTGCAGGGTGACCAGCGTCCACGACGGGGTGTCCCGCCAGGCCGCCTTCGTGGCCTCGGCCTCCAGCGCCTCGGAGGTGACGGGGCGCTGAGTGACGGCCATGAGCTCGGCGACGTCCTCGGGGACGTCGGCGGCGAAGACCTCGCGGAACCGCTCCTGCCGGACGTACAGGTCGGTGGCGCTGCCGCCGTCGGTGGTCACCGGCACGGGCTCCAGGGCGCCCCCGAGCTGCGCCCCGGGGAACTTCGCGGCGAGCTCGCCGGTGCTCTCGCCGACCTCGAGCAGGAAGCTGGCGACGTAGATCAGCGCCTTGACGCGGGGCTCGCCGGCGGCGGCCTCGCTCATCACGGTGCCGCCGTAGGAGTGGCCGGCGAGGACGACCGGCCCGTCGACGCTCGCGAGGACGCTGCGCAGGTGCTGGGCGTCGTGGTGCAGGCCGCGCAGCGGGTTGGCCGCGGCGACGACGGGGTAGCCGTCGCGCCGCAGGCGCTCGACGACGCCATTCCAGCTGGAGGAGTCGGCGAAGGCCCCGTGGACGAGCACCACCGTGGGCTGGGCGGGGGTGGGGGTCGTGGTGCTGTCGGACATGGTCCGTCCCTCTCGGGTCGTGGCGGTGCGGGCGCCCGGTCGGGCGCCGCGGCGGGGTCGGTGCGGGGGCGCGGGGGGAGCGGATCGACTCGTCGGCCCCGGCTCATGCATGCAACATGCGATATATTGAAAGGGTGCCGTGGACATGTCAAGGGCTCGCCCCGACACGTCGGTCCGCACGTCCCGGCCCCGGTGCGGCGGCACCGGCGGTGGTGCGCGCCCGGGGTGGCGGCGGTCGGCCGGACAGGGCCGGCCGTTACGGTATATCGCATGCCGATTCCCCCGGGTGATCCCGGCCTCGACCGGGGCCTGCTGCGCGACGACGTCTACCGCCGGCTGCGCGACGCCATCGTGGACGGCACGTTCACGCCCGGTGAGCAGCTGAAGGACCTCGAGCTCGCCGCCTGGCTGGGCGTCAGCCGCACGCCGGTGCGCGAGGCGCTGCTGCGGCTGGCGCACAGCGGGCTCGTCCTGGCCCAGCCGGGCCGCTCGACGGTGGTGAGCACGCTGGACGCGCGGGAGGTCCGCGACGCCCGGGACGTCGTCGCGGCGATGCACGAGCTGGCGGTGCGCGAGGCGGTCGCCCGGCTCACCGACGCCGACGTGGCGGCCATGCGCGAGGCCAACCGCCGGTTCGCCGACGCCCTGGCGGCCGGCGACGCGGAAGCGGCCCTGCGCGCCGACGACGAGCTGCACGGCGTGCTCGTGACCCTCTCCGGCAACCGCGCGCTGGCCACGGTCCTGGAGCAGTTCACCCCCACCGTGCGGCGCGCCGAGCGCCTGCGCTTCGGGTCGCTGCGGGGCGCGGCCTCCGTCGAGCGGCACGAGGAGCTCGTGCGGCTGTGCGCCGCCGGCGACGCGCGGGGCGCCGCGGCCGTCGCCTACGACACCTGGCACAGCCTGCCCGCCGTCGGCGGGACCGGGGACGAGGAGGACGTGCCCGCCGCGCCGGAGGGCTGAGCACCGCCCGGGGTGGCGCGCTCAGCGGGCGGGGGCCCCGGTGACCCTGTCGGCGAAGCGCGGGCCGATCGCGCGCAGCAGCGGCCCGCGCGGGGCCAGGTGCGCCAGCGCGGCGATGACCTCGTTGGCCCGGCCGTCGACCACCACGGGCCGGTCGGCGTCCAGGGTGTCCCAGAACGTGGCGACCACCTGCTCGACGCTGCGGCGGCGCACGCCCCCGCTCGCGCTCTGCCCGGCGACGTCGAAGAAACCGGTGTCGGTGGCCGTCGGGCACAGCGCCGCCACCCGCACGCCGGTGCCGCGCGTCTCGGCCCACAGCGCCTGCGAGAGCGAGAGCACGTAGGCCTTCGTGGCGGCGTAGGCGGCGAAACCCGGGGCGGGTGCGTGCGCGGCCACGCTGGCGACGTTGACCACCGCCCCGCTGCCCCGCTGGACCATGCCGGGCAGGAAGCGGGCGGTCAGGTCGGTCAGCGCCGTGCAGTTCACCGCGACCATCGCGCTGACCGCCGAGGGGTCGGTGGTCTCCGCCAGCCGGCCGGTCAGGCCGAAGCCGGCGTTGTTGACCAGCACGTCGACGGTCCGGCCGTCGAGCGCCTCCTGCACCCGGGCGCCGGCGTCCGGGGTGGACAGGTCCGCCGGGACGACGAGCACCCCCCGTCCGTGCCGCGCGCGCAGCTCGGCCGCCAGCGCCTCGAGCTTCCCGGCGCTGCGCGCGACGAGGACGACGTCGGCGCCGCGGGCGGCCAGCGAGCCGGCGATGCCGGCGCCGATGCCGCCGGAGGCGCCGGTGACCAGGGCGGTGGAACCGGTGACGTCCACGGGGGGCTCCTCACAGTGTCTCGGAGTGTCTTGCTGTCACGGTGTGACACAGCGACTCGACCTGTCAACACCCTCGTGGTGGGATGGGGGCGTGGAGCGACCCACCCCGCGCGAGCGCCGGCAGGCGGCGACCCGGCGCTCGCTGGCCGAGCACGCCCTGCGCCTGTTCGCCGAACGCGGCTACGAGGCCACGACGGTCGCCGACATCGCCGACGCCGCGGACATGTCCACCCGCACGTTCTTCCGCCACGTGCGCGACAAGGACGAGGCCATGTTCGCCGCCGACGAGGACGTCTTCACCCTGGTCGTCGAGGCGGCCGACGAACTGCCCGACGCCCCCCCGGTGGAGCGGCTGCTGCACGGCGTGCGCGCGCTGGTCGGCTCGGTCCAGCAGGACCCGCAGGTCAAGTGCGCCCGGGAGCGGGTGCTGGAGGAGAACCCGGTGCTGCGCGCGCGCGACCTGGCCCAGCAGCTGCGCTGGCAGCAGCAGGCCGAGGGGTTCCTGCGCGCGCGCGGCGTCGACGCCGACGCGGCCAGCCTGGCCGCCGGGCTCGTGCTGACCCTGTGGCGCGAGGCCTACCGGCGCTGGATCGCCCGCTCGGCCGCCGCGGGCGCGCTCGCGGGGTTCCTCGACGAGGTCGTGGCGGAACTGCCCGGGCAGTTCCCGGCGCTCAGCGGGCCCAGCGCGACCAGGCGCTGAAGGAGCGCAGCGAGCCCGAGCCCGGACGGCGCAGCCACGGCCACGGGTGGCGCGCGACGACGTCCAGCCGCGCCGCGCGGCGCGCGAACCCCGGCACGGGCGCGTGCGTGACGGCCAGCCGGCGCCCGGCCAGCTCCTCCACGGGGTCGCCCAGGCGCACCTCGCAGCCCAGCTCGGCCAGCGCCTCGGCCAGGAACACCAGCCGCTTGCCGGACAGGCGCAGCCGCGCCAGCAGCGGGGCGTCGAAGACGAACACGGCCGGCACTCCCGGGTGCGCGGCCAGCGCGGGGTCGGTGTCCGCCAGCGACTCGGCGGTCAGCCACACCGCGTCCGGCTCGCCGGTGACCTCCGGGCGGCGCGGGCCGGCGGCGTCGGTGGGACCGCCGGCCAGGCCCTCGGGCGGTTCCACGCGCGGGCCCGCCTCGGCCTCGGGCCACTCCTGCACCGGGCACGCCCGGCGCAGCGCGCACGAGGCGCACAGGCCCGGCGCGCGCTTCTCGACCTGCCAGCGGCTGAACCCGTAGACCTTCCCCGTGCCGGTGCCCACCGCCCACTGCCACCCCAGCCGGTTGGCGGCCGGGGAGCCGTCGAGCAGGTGGCGGTACATCTCGGCGGCGCCCTCGCGCCAGTCGGCGCCGGCGCGCACCGAGTACTGCGAGGCCAGCCACATGCGGGTCTGGTTGACCAGCCAGCCCTCCTCGTGCAGCTCCTGCGTGGTCGCCGCCACGCACGCCATCTCCTGCGGCCACGGCTCGCGCGGCCACGGCTGCGCGGGCACCGGCGGGGCGAAGCGCAGCGGTTGCGCGGTCGCCCGGCCCAGGCGCGCGTACAGGTGGCGCGCGTACTCCTGCCACAGCAGCTCGTCGCGGAACTTCGCGCGGTCGCGCGCCGGGGCGCCGGCCGCGGCGGCCCACACCCTCGGCAGCGGCAGCAGCCCGTGCCGGATGTACGGCGAGAGCCGGGTCGCCCCGCGGCGTTCCAGCGGCAGGACCTCGCTGCGCCGGGTCGCGTAGCCGGTCAGGTCCAGGGCGGCCAGGGCGGCGTCGGCCGCGGACTGCCCGCCGCGCACCGGCGAGGCGTGCGCCGGGCCCGGGCCCCCTTCCAGCGTGAGGGAGCCGAGGTGGGTGCCGACCCAGGCGGCGACCCCCTCGCGGTCGGGCGGTGGCGGCGGCAGGGCGGGCACCCGGCGATCCTCACCCGCCCGGGCTCGGACGGCACCCGGGCGGGCGGTGCCGGTCGCCCCGGTGCGGGCCCACGCCGAGCCACCCGCCGCCGCTCCCTCCCCCCACCTCAGACGGCGAGCCCGAGGAGCAGCAGCGCCGAACCGCAGGCGGCTGCAGCGGCCACCAGCACGTGGGTCCTGCCCACCCGGCCGAGCAGAGCCCGAGCCAGGACGAGCGGAGCGCCCGCGCCGGCCACCACGAGGAGCAGGCGCGGGGCGACCTGGGCGACACCGACGTGGGGGGCCCCTCCGCCACCGCCGAACGAGATGGTCTGCAGCCACAGGTCGACGACGGCGCCGACCGCGAGCAGCGCCCCGGCGACCGCGGCGAGCGCGCACAGCACGGTCTTGCCGGC
This sequence comes from Kineococcus gypseus, assembly GCF_050871305.1. Classification (NCBI taxonomy): domain Bacteria; kingdom Bacillati; phylum Actinomycetota; class Actinomycetes; order Kineosporiales; family Kineosporiaceae; genus Kineococcus; species Kineococcus gypseus. Next base: position 37,145 of record NZ_JBJLRD010000024.1, read on the forward strand.
GCCGGCGCCGGCGCCGGCGGTCCCGGCCTCGGCGCTCACCGTGTCGGGCTCCTCCGGCGTGTCCACTGGTCCTCCTGCGCGTCGGGTGCCGCTGGCTGTTCCTGCGTAGCAGCAGCGCCCGTCCGGCGGTAGGGCCGGACGGGCGCTGCTCGGTGGTGCTGCCTCGTGCGCACCGCTCAGCCGGTGGTGGGTTCACCCACCTACGTGGCGCGGACGGGTTCGCAGGTGCTGAACGTCCGGCCGCTGCTGATCGGCCCGGTCAGGCAGACCTGCGTGTCCCCGGCCTTGATGCCGGTCCTCGCCTGGGGGAAGTGCAGCACCAGGTCCGCCCGGCCATCGCCGTTGACGTCCTCGACCGCGCCGGCCCGCGCAGGAGCCGCAGCGCCCAGGCGGAGAGCAGCGCTGTCGAGCTCGGTCGCGTCGAACTGCGAGCTGGACAGGACGGCCGTCGGGACGACCCCCTTCTGGGTCGTCTTCACCGGGTTGGTGTCGCTGCCGGGCATCACGTCGACCAGGAGGTTCGTGACGTCGGCGAACCCGGCGCCCCCGCGGTCGTCGGTGACGACCAGGGTGATGCTCCGCTCCGCGCCGGGCTCCAGGGGGACGGTGACGGTCGGGCCGGTCAGGACCTGGTCGCCGGCGGAGTCGCTGACGTACCAGGCGTGCTCGACGATCGAACCGTCGGGGTCGGTGCTGCCGGTGCCGTCCAAGACGAGCACGCCGTCGGCCACGCGGGTGCTGATGCGCGCGACCGGCTTCGTGTTGGCCGCGTCGGCCTGGTAGGTGTCCAGGGTGAGCGGCTCGCCGGAGGCTTCGACGTCCAGCCCGTACATCTCGACCGTCCAGGTGCCGGCCTCGGGGTCGGGCACGATGACGTTCTCGAACGTCGGGCCGGTGGTGCGCTTCGCGGCTCCGTCTGAGCCGCGCGCGTAGCGGACCCCGGACGGGCTCACCAGCGTCAGCGTGACGTCGCTGCCCGGCCACCCCGTGCTGGCCGACACGAACTGCTTGCCGGTCCCGACGGTGAAGGAGTACGTGATCGTCTGCTGCGGCTTGATGACGTACTTGCGGAACCCGGAGCTGTCGAGCGCGTCGAGGACCGCCTCGGCCATCTCGGCCTGGCCGTCGGCGGTCGGGTGGATGCGGCCCGCCGAAAGGAGCGGGTAGATCCACTCGGTGCCGCCGCTGCACAGCTCGTGCCCGGAGAAGCCCGGGTTGGGGTTGGCGAAGAGCATGCCGGAGAGACGGGCGTACTCCTCCGCCATGGCGTTCAGCTCGTCGATCCTCTCGACGATCCACCGCTGGTCGGCCTTCTTGACACCTTCGCAACGGCCACCGGGCAGGAACGTGCGGTCGCTGCCGGAGCCGGTGTAGAAGTGGGGGTACCCGACGGCGACCCGGGTGGCCCGGTAGGCGCGGCTGCGGACCTGGGCGTAGAGGTCGGGGAACGGCACGACGTCGGCCGGCGCGTCGGCCCGGCCGGCCAGGCGGGCGAACGCGTCCGAGACCTTCTTCTCGACGTTGTCGTCACCGGAGCAGGTGTTGAACGGCAGGAGCTCGGCGCCGTCGATGCAATCGCGCAGGACGGAGGCGAACTGGCTGTCGTTCCCGCCGATGCTGAACGTGACCAGCCCCGTGTCGCCGTCGAGGTGGTCGAGCTGCGGGACCTCGCCCCAGGTGCTGTTGCGCGGCTCCACGAAGTCCTCGGTGACGCCGCCCTGGCAGGCGTGGAAGTCCAGCGTCAGCCCCTTGCGGGCGGCGACGACGGTGCTGTACGCCCGGGTCGACCGCTGGCAGTTGTTGGTCTTCTCGTCCTCGTCGTAGGTGCCGGCGAAGTAGGGGGAGACGCCGAACCCGGACGAGTAGGAGTCTCCGAGCGCGACGTACCGGCTGTTGTCGACCACGGTGGCGCCGGGCTCGCACTCGGACGGGTCGCCGACGCTGCCCAGGCGCAGGTTGTCCACGAGCACAGCGCTGTCGTAGGCGGTGTCGCCCTGGTCGAAGATCGACAGGTACAGGCTGTGGGGGCCGGGGGTGAGCGGGGTCGCGGCGGTCAGCAGCGGCGTCGCGCCGTCGAAGGTCGTCCCGGCGGCGTTCTCGGGCGCCATGCTGGTGGCACCAGCGGCGTTGATGGTGATGGGACTGCCCTTGGGGTCGAAGGCGAAGTTGTCCGGCGCCGAGATCACGCTGCCGTCGGTGGTCCAGGTGCTCTCGTCGAGCTCGGCCACGAACGCGTCGTTGAAGCGGGTGCCGACGTACTCGGGGTACTCGTCGGACAGGAAGCGGAAGTCCAGGCCGGCCAGGCAGTTGGCGGTGGCGGGCACGTCCAGGTCGATGCGCAGCACGGTGACGTCGAAGTCGCTGTCGCCGCGGCGGGACCCGCTGCCGTAGCCGGTCGTGGTGCTGCCGCTGGTGTTCGGAGCGGTGATGGAGGTGGAATCGCCGGTGGACAGCACCAGGGCCTGCGGGCCGCTGCGAGGCAACCCGGCCACGCCTCCACCATCGGCCGAGACCAGCGCTGCGCTCGCCGGGCCGGCACGGTGGACGAACTCCGCTCCCGTGATCCACGACGTGTCGGAGGCGATGGCGCGGCCGGCGGCGAGCGCGTCGGTCGTGGCGGTGAGCGTTCCGGTGGCCACGGCAGGCGGAACGGCGAGGGCGGTGGCTGTGAGCGTGGTGGCGACGGCGGCCGCGGTCAGCGCCGCGGTGGCGGTGCGACTCCGCCGGGTCGTGGACGGCGCGCGCGTGCCGCCCGGTTCGTTGGCAGGCATGGTTCTCCCTGGGATCACCGCCGGCCGGTGCCCGCGGTCGCCGCCAGTGTGGGATCCGCGGACGCGCCGTCACGGTGGAACGGCCGAAGGCGTCCCCGAAAGGGTGAGTCGGGCGCGGCGTCGCGACCGAGCGTCGCTCCTGCGTGTCGGGCCGAGCGGTGGTCGGTCTGCCGGGGCCCGCGGTGCTGCGGTGCCGCGGGGAGCGGTGACGTCCCGGTGCGCGCCCGCCACCGCACGACCTGGCGGATACGGCCTAGAGCTGCACGACCCCCCGCGCGTCGCCGTCGGTGAGCGGCCCGGGTATCCCGGGCACCTCGCCGGCCGCGGCCGGTTCCCCGTACAGGAACCCCTGCACCAGTTCCGCGCCCATCGCGCGCAGCACCTCCGCCTGCGCGGGGCGCTCCACGCCCTCGACCACCACGGCCATGCCCAGGTCGCGCCCCAGCGCCAGCAGCGCGCGCAGGAACTGCTGCGAGCGCGGGCACACGTCCACGTCGGCGGTGAAACCCCGGTCGATCTTCACCGAGTGCAGCGGGATCGAGCGCAGGTGCAGCAGCGAGGAGTAGCCCGTCCCGAAGTCGTCCAGGGACAGGCGCACCCCCTGCGCGTGCAGGTGCTGGGCCACGTCCCGCGCGGCGGGCAGGTCCTGCACCAGCGCGTCCTCGGTGATCTCCAGCACGAGCTGGTCCGGGTCCAGCTCGTGCCGCTCCAGCAGGCCGCCGACCCTCGCGGGGAAGCCCGGGTCGGTCAGCAGCTCGGGCGGCACGTTGACCCCCACCCGCACGCGGTGCCCCGCGCGCGCCCAGCGGGCCAGCTGCGCGCAGGCCTGCTCCAGCACCGAGCCGGTCAGCGGCGCCAGCAGGTTGCTGCGCGCGGCCATCGGCACGAAGACCTCCGGGGGGACCGCCTCGCCGGCGTGCTCCCAGCGCGCCAGGCACTCCAGGCCGTGCAGCCGCCCGGTGCCCAGCTCCACGATGGGCTGGAACGCCGTGCGCACCTGCCCGCGCGCCAGCGCCCGGCGCAGCGGCTCGCGCAGCTGCAGGTCGCGCGCCTCCACCAGCCGCATGCTCGGCCGGTACAGCGCCGTGCGCCCCTTGCCGGCGCGCTTGGCCGCGTCCAGCGCCACGTCCGCGTGCGAGAGGACCTCCGCCGGCGTGGGGGAGGGTTCCTCGCCGCGGACCTCCACCACGCCCACGCTGGCCGTGACGCCCACCCGCCGCCCGCCCAGCGTGACGTGCTCGGAGAGCACCGAGACCACCCGGTCGGCCAGCGCCAGCACCGGCGGGCGCCCCGCGCGCCGCGCGCCGTGCTCGACGAGCACCGCGAACTGGTCCCCGCCCAGGCGCGCCAGGGTGTCCCCGGCACCGACGACGCCGCGCAGCCGGTCCGCCACCCGCGTCAGCAGCTCGTCGCCGCCGGCGTGGCCGAACACGTCGTTGACGGCGCGGAAGCCGTCGACGTCGACGCTGAGCACCGCCAGCGGGCACCCGTCGCGCCGGTGCAGCTCCAGCGCGTGGGTGAGGCGGTCCAGGAACATCGCCCGGTTCGCCAGCCCCGTCATCTCGTCGTGCAGCGCCCGCCAGCGCAGCGCCTCCTCGCGCGCGTGCGCCTCCGCGCGCAGCCGCTCGGCGGCCAGCACCTGCCCCAGCAGGGTCGCCACCAGCTCCAGCAGCGGCGCGTGGCGCTCCAGCTCCACCGGCTGCGCGCGCGGGTCCAGCCCGCACAGCGTGCCGAACAGGCGTCCGTCGCCGCCGCGGATGGGCACCCCCACGTACGCGCCGATGGTCAGCTCGCGCGCCACCCCGGCGGCCGCGTAGCACGGCACCGCCATCGCGTCCGGCGCGATGCGCGGGCCCCGCCCGGTGACGACGTGCCGGCAGAACGACTCCGACCACGCGTGCCAGTCCCCGGGCGCCCTGCCGTACGCCTCGTCGCGCAGGTGCAGGTACAGCTGGCGGTCGTCCACGCGCGAGGTGACCGCCCAGAACCCCAGCGGCACGTGCTCCTGCAGGACGTCCAGGACGCGCTCGCACGCCTCGTCGAACGTCAGCAGCTCCGCGGGCAGGCCGAGGCCCAGCGCCACCTCGTCGACGTCCACCCCGGTGAGGCCCACCCTCGCCCCGTCCCTCCCCCTCGGTGCAGGACGTCCGTGTCCCCCCGGTCGACAGGGTGCCACGGCGTGCGCGGATCGGCGCGGCGGGCCCGCGACGCCGGGCGGCGCCCGCTGACAGCGCCGCGACAGGGCGCTGCCGCACCGTGGGCCCGCGCCCGGCGTCGCCGGGCGCGGACCGCACCACCTGGAGGGGGACACCGTGAGCGAGGACGAGGACACCGGGAGCGGCACCGCGGTGCGGCGCCTGCTGAGCGCGGGCGCGTGGGCGCTGCCCGTGCACGGGGTGCTGCTGACCGTCGGCACCCTGACGCACCAGCCGGACCCCGGGTCCGACTTCACCGCGTACGCGGCCTGCGTCACCACCACCTCGTTCCTGCTCAGCCACCTGCTGGCCAGCGTCCTCGGTGCCGCGGTGGGCGTGGTCGGCGTCGCGTCGGTCGCGCTGCTGGCCGCCGGCCCGTCCCGCGCCCCGGGGCGCAGCCTGCTCGCGGCGGCGCTGAGCGCCGCCGCCAACGTCGTCAACGCCGCCCTCTTCGGCGTCGCCGCCTTCGCCCAGCCGGCCGTCGGGCGCGCCCACCTCGCCGGATCGGCCGAGGCGGTGCGGTTCGACGACGACGTCTACGGTCCCGAGCTGATGGCTACGGCCGCGGTGGGGATGCTGCTCTGGTGCGCGGGCGCCGTCCTGCTCGGGCTCGTCCTGCTGCGCTGCGGCCCGGGCCTGCGGCTCGCGGGCGCCGTCCACGCCGCGGCGCTGCCGGTCTTCTTCCTCGCCGGGCTGCCCGGCAGCGTGCTGCAGCCCGTCGCCGGGGCGCTCGCCGCCGTCGCGGGCGTCGTCGTCGCGCGCCGGCTGCCCCGGGCGCTGGCCCGGCCCGCCGCCGCGGCCCCGCGGACGGGGCAGCGGCAGCGCTCCTGACCCGCGACGGCACCCGCCCCCGCCCGGTCCCGGGACCGGGCGGGGACGGGTGGCGTCGTCGCGGCCCTCGTCAGGGCATCGCCACGGCCGCACCCGTGACGGCGACGCCGGCGGCGGGGTCGGCGGGGACCGCGACGTGCAGGGTGCTGGGGCGGCCGAGGTCCTCACCCTGCAGGACCGTCAGGCGCGCCGGCAGCGGCACGTGCCCACCGGCGCGCAGGTACCCGCCCAGCGCCGCCGCGGCCGCACCGGTGGCCGGGTCCTCCACGACACCGCCGGCGGGGAAGGGGTTGCGCGCGTGGAAGGTCGTGGCGTCCTGCCGCCACACCAGGTCCACGGTCGTCCACCCCCGCGCGGCCGCGAGCCGCTCCAGCGCCGCCACGTCGTGCTCCAGGTCGGCCAGGCGCTGCCGGGACCGCACCGCCACGACGGGGTGCCACGCCCCGGCGTAGGCGGTGCGGGCGGGCAGGGCCGGGTCCAGGTCCTGCGCCGACCACCGCAGGGCGGCGAGCAGCGCGTCGAGGTCCTGCGGCGCCAGGTCGCGCACCACGGGCGGGACGCTGGTCAGCGTCGCGCGCCACGAGCCGTCCTCGTCCCGGGCGGTGACGACGTCGACGTCTCCGGCGGCGGTGCGGTAGCGCAGGCCACCGGCGCCGTGGCGCTCCGCGTGGGCCACGGCCGAGGCGATGGTGGCGTGGCCGCAGAAGCTCACCTCGGCGCGGGGGCTGAAGAACCGCACGTCGAAACCGCCGTCGGCGGGCACGAGGAACGCCGTCTCGGAGAAACCCACCTCCGCGGCGACGGCCAGCATCTCCCGCTCGTCGAGCCCCCGGGCGTCCAGCACGACGCCCGCCGGGTTGCCGCCCGCGGGGTCCCGGCTGAAGGCGCTGTAGCGCAGCACCTCCGGGCGCGACCGGCGGCGCGTGCCGTCCCCGTCCCCCGCGCTCGCGACACGCGGGCGCCCCGGCTCGATCCGGTGCTCCACGACGCGGCCGTCGCGGAGCAGGTGGGTGCCCGGGTCGTGCTGCACGGCGGACGGGCGCCCGGGGCCGTGGACGGCGCCGGGCGGGGAGGCGGAGAGGTGCGGGAGGTGGGGCACGGGGGCTCCTCGGGTCGGGTGCGGTCGGGTGGGCGTGGTCGCTCACCGGGGGAGCGGCGCGGTGCCGGCCCCGGCTGCGCCGACCGTGCACCCGGCCGCTGTCAGCGGCCTGTCACCGCACCGGGGGGCACGTCCCGGCGCCCGAGGGCCCGCGGCGGCCCGGCCCGCGACCGCGCCGGGCGCGCGACGGGCGCCTCCGTACCCTGGCGCCCACCGGCACCGCCGCACCGGCACCCCGCCGGGACGGGGTGCGGGACGCACCGCGACGACGTGGAGGGACCAGCGTGCACGTGATGCAGTACGAGATCGTCCTGCCCGCCGACTACGACATGGCGATCGTGGAGCGGCGGATCGCCGAGCGGGGCACCGCGACCGACGACTGGCCCGGCCTGGGGCTCAAGGCGTACGCGGTGCGCCGGGCCGGCCGGCACGGTTCGGCGGTCAACGCCTACGCGCCGTTCTACTTCTGGCGCGACCCGGCGGGGCTGAACTCCTTCCTGTACGGGCCGTTCCGGTCCATCGCCACCGACTTCGGCCGCCCGCCCGTGCGGCACTGGATCGGTGCGGCGCTCCACCGGTCCGGCGACGTGACCGCCACCCCGGTCTTCGCCACGCGCGAGGTGCGGGCGCTGCCGCCCCACACCCCTCCCGGCCCCGCGGTGGAGGAGGTCCTGGGCGCGCTGCACGTCGGGGCGGGTGCGCACTGCGAGGCCGTCGCCGTCGACCCGCACCGGTGGGAGGTGGTGCGCCACACCCTGTGGACCGAGCCGCCGAGCCGGCTGGACCCGTCGTGGACCTGCTTCGACGTGCTGCACGTCTCCGCTCCCCACCTGGCCGAGCTGCCCACGGGGCGCCTGTGGTGAGGACCCCGGACACGGCCCGCGCCGGCGCGCGTCGGCAGTAGCCTCTGCGCGTCCTGTTCGCGTTCCTGCCGGGGAGGTCGGGCCGGTGGCCACGCGAGTGCTGGTGCTGGGTCCGCTGGAGGTCCACCGGGACGGGCGGGTGCTCGCCGTGCGGCGCGGGCGGCCGCGCCGGCTGCTGCTGGCGCTGCTGCTGCGCCGCGGCGGCGCCGTCGCGCCGGACGCGCTCATCGACCAGCTGTGGGGCGACGACCCGCCGCTCAACGCGGACAACGCGCTGCAGGTCCTGGTCTCCTACCTGCGCAAGGCCGTGGGCGGCGAGGACCTGCGCCTCGAGCGGGTGCCGGCCGGCTACCGGCTCGCGCTGCCCGTCGACGCCGTGGACGCGACCCGGTTCGAGGCGCTGGTGCGGACCGCCTCGGCGCCGGCCACCGGCCCCGCGGCACGGCTGCGGGCGGGCGAGCAGGCGCTGGCCCTGTGGCGCGGCCCGGCCCTCCTCGAGGCCGCCGACGACGACTTCGCCCGCGGTGACGCCGCCCGCCTGCACGAGCTGCGGCTGCAGGCGCACGAGGCCCGGGCGGAGGCGCTGCTGGAGCTGGGGCGCCACCACGAGGCGCTGCCCGACCTCAGCGGCCTCGTGCGCGAGCACCCCTTCCAGGAGCGCCTGCACACCCTGCTGGCCCTGGCCCTGTACCGAGCGGGCCGGCAGGCCGAGGCGCTGGCCGCCCTCGACGCCGCGGGCGCGCTCCTGGCCGAGGAGCTGGGGCTCGACCCCACCGCGCAGCTCCAGGAGCTGCGCGGGCGCATCCTGCGCCAGGACCCGCTCCTCGACGCACCCCCGTCGCGCGGCGGCACGGCCGCCGGTCCGGACGTCCCCGCCGCCCCGCCGGCCGCCCCCGCGCCGGCCCCGCGCCCCGAGGAGGGCGCGACGCCGGTGCCCACCGCGCTGACCAGCCTCGTCGGGCGCGAGGAGCAGGTGCTCGCGGTGCGCGCGCTGGTGGCGGAGCACCGCGTGGTCACGCTCACCGGGCCCGGGGGCACCGGCAAGTCGCGCCTGGCCGCGGAGTGCGCTCGCACCGGCACCCACCCCGCGCGCTGGGTGGAGCTGTCCGCCGTCACCGACCGCGACGCGCTCGTGACGACCGTCGCGGCGGCGCTGGGGGTGCGCCCGGCCCCGGGTGCGGACCCCGCCGCGCAGCTGCTCCGGGGCGCGGCCCGCCTGGAGGGGCTGGTGGTGCTCGACACGTGCGAGCACCTCGTCACCGACGTGCGCGACCTCGTGGAGGGCCTCGTGGGCGCTTCGCCCGGCCTGCGGGTGCTCGCCACCAGCCGCAGCCCGCTCGGCGCGGCCGGGGAGCTGACGTGGCCCGTCCCGCCGCTGCCCCTGCCCCCTGCCGGCGAGCGCGACCCGCAGGTGGTCCGGCGCTCCCGGGCGGTGCAGCTGTTCTGCGAGCGCGCGGCGATGGTGCGCCCCGGGTTCACCCTCGACGGGGGCAACGCCGGTGACGTCGCGGCGGTGTGCACCCTCCTGGACGGGTTGCCGCTGGCCCTGGAGCTGGCGGCCGGCCACGTCGCCGCCCTGAGCCCCGCCAAGATCGCCGCCCTGCTGCGCGAGCGCACCCGGCTGGTCAGCGGTGAGCCGCCGGGCGGGGGCGGGCGGCCCGGGCACGCCCGGCACGCGGGGCTGCGCGCCACCATCGACTGGAGCTACGGCCTGCTGTCGCCGCAGGAAGCCCTCTTCCTGGACAGGCTGTCCGTCTTCGCCGGTCCCTTCCCGCTCGAGGCGGGCGTCGAGGTGGCCGGGGAGGGCCTCGACGACGGGCTGCAGCTGCTGCTGAGCCTGGTGCGCCAGTCCCTCGTCACCACCACCGGCACCGACCGCTTCCGGTTGCTGGACACCGTGGGCGCCCACGTCGCCGAGCGGCTGGCCGCCCGCCCCGGCGAGGAGGGCGCGGCGCGCGAGCGGCACGCGCGGTGGTTCGCGCAGTTCGCGCGCGAGGCCGACCGCGGCATCCGCGGGCCCGACCAGGAGGGCTGGCTGGCCGACCTGCGCGCGGCCGGGCAGGACCTGCGCGCGGCGCTGGAGCACTGCTCCCGCGCGGCGGGGGGCCTCGCCGGGCTCGGGGCTGAGCTCGTGTGCTCCCTCTCCTGGTTCTGGTCCTTCGAGGGCGCCTTCACGCAGGCGCGGACCTGGATCGCCGCCGCGCAGGCCGCCGGGCCGCACACCCCGTCGACGGCCGCGCGCCTGCACCGCGCCGCGGGCATGCACGCGAAGTCCGTCGGCGACCTGCGCGCCGCGGAGCGGCACTGCACCGCCGCCGCCGCCGCCTTCGCCGCCCTCGGCGACGTCCGCGGCGAGGGCGAGGTCCTGCTGAGCCTCGGCACGGTGCAGTGGGCGCTCGGGCGCCTCGACGAGGCCGCGGCCGCCCACGACCGCTGCGCCGCCCTGTGCTCCTCGGTCGGTGACGACGCCGGCGCCGGCGCCGCCCTCGTGCTGCGGGCGCGCACCGCCCTCGACGAGGGCGACGCCGCCCTCGCCCGGGAGCTCCTCGCCCGGGGGCACCAGCTGTCGATGCGCTCCGGCGACCGCCACCTCGTCGCCCTGGCCCTCGAGCAGCTCGCCCGCACCCACCTGCACCAGGGCGACACCGCCGCCGCCGAGGACTTCGCCGCCCGCAGCGCCGAGCTGTTCGAGCGCCTCGGCTACGCCGAGGGGGTCCTCGCCGCCCGGCAGACCCTCGGGCAGGTCCACGCCGCCCGCGGCCACGCCGCCGCCGCGCAGGAGGCCTACCGCCGCGCCACCGGCAGGGCGCTGGAGCTGGCGCACGCGGCGGCGGCCGTCGAGGGTTTCGAGCTGCTCGCCGCGCTGCGCGCGGCCCGCGGCGACCACGAGCGCGCCGCCCGCCTGCTCGGGCACGCCGAGGCGCTGCGCGAGCAGGGCTCCCTGCCCCGCACGCCGTCCCAGGCCCGCCGCCTCGCGTCGTGGGCCCTGCGCTCGCGCTCGGTGCTCGCCGGCGGCTGGGAGCGGCTGCGCGACGCCGGCGGGCGCACGCCGTCCGGGGAGCTCCTCGCCGACCTGCCCGACGAGGCGCCCGCGGACGCGCGGCGTGCCGCCGGGTGAGGCCGGCCGGTGCGCGGATCGGCACGGCGGCGCGCGAGCCGCCGGTCGCGGGCCCGCCCCTCACAGCAGCCGGCGCGCCGCCGCCCAGCGCGTCAGCTCGTGCCGGTTGGACAGCTGCAGCTTGCGCAGCACCGCCGACACGTGCGTCTCGACCGTCTTCACGGAGATGAACAGCTCCCGGGCCACCTCCTTGTAGGCGTAGCCGCGGGCGATCAGGCGCATCACCTCCCGCTCGCGCGCGGACAGGCGGTCCAGCTCGTCGTCGGCGGCGGCGACCTCGCCGGCCACCGCGCCGAACGCGTCGAGGACGAAACCCGCCAGGCGCGGGGAGAACACCGCGTCGCCCTCGGCCACCCGGCGCACCGCCGCGGCCAGCTCCTCGCCGCCGATGGACTTGGTGACGTAGCCGCGCGCGCCGCGGCGGATGACGGCGATGACGTCGTCGGCGGCGTCGGACACGCTCAGCGCCAGGAACCGCACCGGCCGCTCACCGGCGAGCAGGTCCGCGCAGTCGGCGAGCACCCGCACCCCGCCGGAGCCGGCGCCGGGGGCGGGCGCCTCCCCGGCGGCGGCCGGCAGGTGCACGTCCAGCAGCACCACGTCCGGCAGCTCCCGGCGCACCGCCGCCACCGCGGAAGCGGCGTCGCCCGCCTCGCCGACCACCTCCAGGTCCGCCGCCGCGGCCAGCTCCGCGCGCACGCCGGTGCGCACCATGCGGTGGTCGTCGACCACCAGCACCCGCACGCTCACGACGCCGCCCGCTCCGCCGCCGCCGGCAGGCGCAGCGCCACCTCGGTGCCGCCGTCGGCGGGCCGGCGCACCGTCGCCGAACCCCCGGCGCGCGCCATGCGGCCCACGATGGACTCGCGCACGCCCAGGCGGTCCTGCGGGACGGCGTCGAGGTCGAAGCCGGGGCCGCGGTCGCGCACGAACACCTCCACCGAGCGCCGCGCCCCGCTGCCCAAGCACTCCGCGTACAGCGACACCGTGCCGCCGGCGTGTTGGCCGGCGTTGAGCAGCGCCTCGCGCGCGGCCTGCGCCAGCGCGACCGTGGCCCTCTCCAGCGCCAGGGCGTCGACCTCGCCCACGAGCACCACCTCCACCGTCGCGCCGGAGGCGTCCTCCACCTCCGCGGCCGCCGCCCGCAGCGCCGCGCCCAGCGTGCCGTCGGTGGTGCCGTGGTCGCCGTAGAGCCAGCGGCGCAGGTCGCGCTCCTGCGCGCGCGCCAGGCGCGCCACCTCCGTGGCGTCGGCGCTGCGGCGCTGGATGAGCGCCAGCGTCTGCAGCACCGAGTCGTGCACGTGCGCGGCCAGCTCCGCGCGCTCCTGCTCGCGGGCCAGGGCGGCGCGCTCGGCGCCGAGGTCCTGCCACAGCCGCACCGCCCACGGCGCCAGCACCACCGCCACCCCGGCCAGCACCGCCAGCGCCCCCAGCACCGAGGCGCCCAGCGCGGCGCCGTCCCCGCCCAGGGCCAGGGAGAGCACCACGCCAAGCAGCACCAGCGACGTCCCCGCCGCGACCCGCAGCGCCGCGCGGCGCCCGCCGCCGGGGCCGGCCACCCAGCGGGCCCGGCGGGTGGCGTCCAGCTGGCTCCACGCCAGCACCAGGCCGGCGCCGACCACCAGCACCGGCAGCACCACGCGCGAGGTGGCGTCCACCCCGCCCAGGCGCAGCGCCGACAGCGCCCCGGCCAGCACCAGCGCCCCGCCCAGCAGGGCGTCGCGGTGGGCCAGCACCCACGCCGAGGGGTCCGCGCGCCACCCGCCCGCCCCGTCGCGCCCCTCGCGCTCGTCGGGCACCAGGAACCAGTAGGCGGCGTACAGGGCCAGCCCCGCGCCCGCCAGCAGCGACAGGGCCGTGAACGCCACCCGCACCCGCCCGGCGGGCAGGCCCAGGTGGGTGGCCAGGCCGGCGGCGACGCCCGCCGCGCGCCGGCCGGCGACCGGCCGCACCAGCGGCGGGCGCGCACCGGGCCGGCCCGCGGCGCCGGCGGCGCGCCCCGCCGGCGCCGCCTGCGGTGCGCTCGTGCTCACGGCCCGATCGTGGCACGCCCGGGCCGCCACCGGGGGTGCTCCCCGAGCGGGTTCAGGGTCCGCTCAGGGTTCGACCGGGGTCGTCCCCCGTGGTCCCGGGCACCCCCCGTCCGCCACGCTCGAGCCATGACGAACTACGAGACCACCACCGGCACCTCCACCGGCCCCACCGGCGCCACCACCGGCCCCGACGGCACCGCCTGGGCTCCCGCGGGCGAGGTGCCCGCCGGGCGCCGGGCGGCGCCCGAGCGGTTCTTCGACGCGCTGCGCCGCAGCGGCGTCGTGCGCGGCCGCGACCGCTGGGTCGCCGGCGTGTGCGGCGGCGTCGGGCACCGGCTGGGCGTGAACCCCGCCTGGGTGCGCGGCGCCGTCGTCGTCCTCGCCCTGCTCGGCGGGCTGGGCCTGCTGCTGTACGGCCTGGCGTGGGCGCTCTTGCCCGACCTCACCGGGCGCATCGAGGCGGAGGCCGCGCACCGCGGCGACGTCTCCGCCTCCCTGGTCGCCGCGGTCGCCCTCGTCGTGGTCGACCTCGCCGGCGGCGCCGGCTTCGGCCTGCCGTGGAACTGGCTGTGAGCGGGTCCGCGCCCGGTCCCGCCGGGACCACCGGTCCCGGCGGGGCGCCGGGCCCCACCGGGCCCCTCGGGTCCACCGGCACCGGCGGGTCCGCCGGCCCCACCGGCACCGGCGGGTCCACCGCGGCCGACGGGTCCGGTGCGGCCGGCGGGTCCGCCGCGGCCGGGCCGCTGACCGCGTTCGCCGGGCAGGTGCGCTCGTGGGGCGTGGTGCGCGGGCAGGACCGCTGGTTCGCCGGCGTGTGCGGCGGCGTCGCCGCCCGCGCGGGCGTGGACCCGGTGCTCGTGCGCGGCCTGCTCGTCGCGCTCACCCTCGTCGGCGGCCTCGGCCCGGCCCTGTACGCGGTGGCCTGGGTGGTGCTGCCCGACGCCACCGGGCGCGTCGAGGTGGAGGCCGCCGCCCGCGGCGACGTCTCCGGCTCGTTGGCGCTGGCCGTCGGCCTGCTCGTGCTCGACCTGGCCCTGGGCCGCGGCGTGCTGGGCCTGGCGCCCGGGCCGCTGGGCAGCGGACCCGGCTGGGGGTTCCTCGTCACCGGCCTGGTCGCCGCGCTGCTGTGGTGGCTCTTCCGCGACCGCCTGCCCTCCGGCGGCTGCGCCCCGCGCGCCGCGGCGGCCGGCCGGTCCGCCGAGCCCGCCCAGCCCGCTGAGCCCGCCCAGCCCGCCCCCGCCACCGGACCGACCGCCGCGACGGTGCCGCTGTCGCTGCGCAAGCAGGACCGCGCGCCGGAACCCGCCGCCGGCCCCGCCGTCGCGGCACCGCCCGCGCCGGTGCCCGGGCCCGCCGCGGGTTTCGGCTCCGCGGTCGAGCGCCGGGCCGCGGCGCGCGAGCAGGCGCGGGCCGCCGCGCAGCGCCGCGCCGCCTCGCGCCGGCCCGGCTCACCGCTGCTGACCACGGTGGCGCTCGGCGCCGCCCTGCTCGCCGCGGGCGCCGTCGTGCTCGCCGACCTGCTGGTGGTGCTGCCCGCGCCCGCGCCGGTGCTGGCGGTCGCCGCGGCGCTGGCCGTGCTGGGCGCCGGGGCGGTCGCCGCCGGGCTGGCCGGGCGCAGCAGCGCCCTGCCCGGGCTGGGCACCCCGCTGGCGCTGCTAGCCGTGCTGCTGGGCACCGCGCCCGAGGCCGGCGGCTGGCGCTGGGACGTGGACCGCACCTGGGCGCCCACCGCGGCCTCCGTGCGCGAGGACGGTGACGCCGTCAGCTCCCTGGTGGGGCGCCTGCGCGTCGACCCCTCGCAGCTCGCCGGCCGGCCCGGCGACGGCGCGCCGGTCGTCGTCACCGCCACGGTGGCCGCCGGGCGCCTGGAGGTGCTCGTGCCCACCGGGCGCACCGCGCTGGTCGACGCGCGCGCCCTGGCCGGTGGCGTGCGCTGGGAGGGTGCGGTCGTGGTGCCCGTGGAGGACGGCGACGGCTCCGCCGACGGCGACGGCGTGCGCGCCGGCCTGGACTCGCGCCGGGTGCTGGCCGTGGGCCCGGACGCCGCCCGGGTGGCCGCGGCCACCGCCGTCGAGGGCGAGGACCCCGCCGGCTGGGACGTGCCGGCCGGCGTGCCCGTGGTGCGGGCCGTGGCGTGGGCGGGCGACGTGCGGGTCGGCGCGGCCGGCTCCGAGGTGCTGGAGGGGCAGTGATGGAAGAGCACGAGCAGCAGCACGAGCAGCACGAGCAGCGGGAGCGGCCCGCCGGGCCGCCGGCGACGGTGGACGTCGGGGCGGTCGTGTGGGGCTTCGCGTTCCTGGCGGTGGCCGCGGTGGTGGGGGTGCGGGCGGTGACCGGGGTGTCGTGGCCGTGGGGGTGGAACGTGGCCGGGGTGCTGCTGCTGGGCGGGCTGGCCACGGTGCTGGCCGGGGCCGTCGCCGCAGCGCGCGCCGCCGGGCGCCGGGGTCGGTAGCGTCGCACCCGTGGCACACGACGCGCCCGCGGGGCGGCACGGCGGTGGGGACGAGGGTCGCGGGGTGTGGGTCGAGCCCGCGTGGGGCACCGCGCAGGACGGGCGGCCCGTGGCGCGCTGGGTGCTGGACGACGGCACCGTGCAGGTCGGGCTCGTCGAGCACGGCGCGCGCGTGCAGTCGGTGCTGGCGCCCGACCGCGACGGCACCCGCGCCGACGTCGCCCTCGGCTTCGCGCAGCTGGCCCCCTACGAGGGCAAGGGGCGCTCCTTCGGCGCCACGGTGGGCCGCTTCGCCAACCGCATCGCGCGGGGGGAGTTCACCCTCGACGGGCGCACCTACGCTGTGCCACCCACCGACCGCGGCAACGCCATCCACGGCGGGCCGCGGCCGTTCTCGCAGGCGCTGTGGACCTCCCAGGAGGTGGCCGGCGCGCGCGGGGTGCGCTTCTCCCTGCTGAGCCCGGACGGGGACAACGGCTTCCCCGGGGCGCTGAGCGTGCACGTGGAGTACGTGCTCGACGGCGGCGTGCTCAGCGTGCAGACCTCCGCGACGACCGACGCGCCCACGGTGCTCAACCTCACCAACCACGCCTACTGGAACCTCGCCGGCGACGGCAGCGGCACCGTGGACGGGCACCTGCTGCAGGTGGACTCCGCGGCGTTCCTCGTCGTGGACGAGGTGGGCGTGCCCACCGGTGAGGTCCGGCCGGTGGACGGCACGCCGTTCGACCTGCGCGAGGCGGTGCCGGTGGGGCGCCGGCTGGCCGAGGGGGAGCGGGCCGGCGACGAGCAGCTCGCCCGCGGCTCGGGGTTCGACCACTGCTTCGTGCTCGCCGACGTGCCCGGCGGCGAGCGCGAGCCCTCGCGCGCGGCGCGCGTGGAGGAGCCGTCCTCCGGGCGCGTGCTGGAGGTGTGGACGGACCAGCCGGGGGTGCAGGTGTTCACCGCCGGCACCCTGGGCGGCACCCTCGTCGGCAAGGCGGGCGCCGCCTACGGCCCGCGCGCCGGTCTGGCGCTGGAGGCGCAGGCCTTCCCCGACGCCCCGCACCACCCCGCCTTCCCCACCACGGTGCTGCGCGAGGGCGAGCGGTTCCGCTCGCTGACGCGGTTCCGCTTCGGCACCGCCTGAGCGGGGCGGACGCGACGGCGCCCGGGTCCCCTCGCGGGGACCCGGGCGCCGGGTGCGTCAGGGCGTCACTTGGGCGGGGTGACGTCCCCGCGCCAGGCGCCGGTCTCGGCGCCGCGCGACTCGATGAACTCCTTGAAGCGCTTCAGGTCCGCCTTGACCTGGCGGTCGTCGGCGCCGATCGCCGCGCCGACCTTCTCCACCAGGCCCTCGGTCTCCCAGTCCATCTGGACCGTCACCTTGGTCGAGGTGTCCGAGAGGCGGTGGAACGTGACGACGCCGGCGTGCTCCTTGCCGTCGACGCTCTTCCACGCCACGCGCTCGTCGGGGTGCTGCTCGGTGATCTCGGTGTCGAACTCGCGCTCGACGCCGGCGATCTTGGTCTTCCAGTGGTTGCGGGTGTCGGTGATCTGGGTGATCTGCTCGACGCCGTTCATGAAGTGGGGGAACGTCTCGAACTGCGTCCACTGGTTGTACGCGGTGTGGACGGGGACGTCGACTTCGATGCTCTCGGTCACGCTGCTCATGGTTGAACTCCTCCTGCGGCCCGGTGCTCGGAGGGCCGCTCGTCGCCCTGATTACGTGCTGATCCCACTCTGCCCGCAGGGGCAGGGGCGTGCATCTCGAGGGGCCCGGGCCCCTCGAGCGCGGCGCTGCTCAGCCCTTGAGGGGGTCGTTGCCCCAGTTCATGAGGGAGTAGCGCCACTTGGTGCCGGTGACGTCGCCGTCCGGGCGCTGGGCGGAGTGGCGGTGGACGTAGCCGACGACCTTCTTCATGTGCGCGTAGTCGTCGTCGTCCAGGTCGCTCTTCTTCGCCCGCAGGATCTCCACGATCCGCCGGCCCGAGGCGTGCCCGACGGACTCGTCGCCCTTCCCGCTGCTCTGCCCGACGGACCGCGACTCCTCGCTGCCCAGCCAGTCCTCCAGCTCCTTCGGCGTCATGTTGACCGCCTCGGCGAAGTCCCGCCCGATGGAGCGGCGCTCGTCGTCGCTCAGCTGCTCACCCGACATGCCGCCAGGGTGGCCGCTCAGAACGCGTAGCGCACGTCGAGGTAGGGGGCGCGCTCGGCGACGAGGTCCAGCAGTTGGCGCACGTAGCGGGCCTTGTCCGCGCTGCGGTAGCGCACGTTGACCCCGCCGCCCTCGGAGCGCTTGACCTCCTGCATCGCCGGGCGCCACAGCAGCTCCTCGGCCTTCGGGTGCCAGCCGAGGTTCACCTCGTGCAGCCGCTCGTTGTGGGTGAGGAAGATCACCTCGGCGGCGAGCTGGTCCTTGGTCGCCGCGCTCGTGGCCTCGCCGAGCTGGTCGAGCAGGCGCGCCCACTGCTGCAGCCAGCCCTCGGTGACGACGACGGGGGAGAGGTTGACGTGCACCTCGTAGCCGGCGGCGACGAAGTCGTCCAGGGCCGCCAGGCGCTCGGCGACGGGGGTGGTGCGCACGTCCAGCACCCTGGCGACCTCCTCGGGCATGAGGGAGAAGCGCACGCGGGTGCGCCCGCGCGGGTCCAGCTCCAGCAGGCGCCGGTTGACGTTCTTGGTGGCGAAGGAGGCCTTGGCGGTGGGCAGCTCGCGGAAGAGCGCCACGAGGTCGTCGACGTTGCCGGAGACCTCCGCGTCCACCGAGCAGTCGCTGTTCTCGCCCACGTCGTACACCCAGGCGTGCGGGTCGACCTGGTTCGGGGTGGCCTTGACCCCCTGGCGCGCGACGTGGCGGCGCAGGTACCCGGTAATCTGCTCGATGTTCGCGAACACCGTGATGGGGTTGCTGTACCCCTTGCGGCGCGGGACGTAGCAGTAGGCGCACGCCATGGCGCAGCCGTTGGCGGTGGAGGGGGCGATGAAGTCCGCGGAGCGGCCGTTGGGGCGCGCGCTCAGCGACTTCTTCACCCCCAGCACCAGCGCCTCGCGCTTGATGCGCACCCACCGCGCAACGTTCGCCTCGTCGCCGTGCAGCTCGGGCACGTTCCAGTGGCTGGCGACCTCCACGCGGGTGGCGCCCGGCCAGCGCTCCAGCACCTCGCGCCCGCGGGGCAGCTCCGCGGCGGCCGCCTCGTAGTAGATCCTCGTCACGTCCACCAGCCGCTGCTCCCGCACGCGCCCAGTGTGCCGCCCGGCTCCGACACCGGGGCCGGGCCGGTTCGCCGCGCGGGTGGCGCGGGGCCTGCCTACCGTGGAGCCGTGAGCGACCAGTACACGTTCCAGGACCCCGTCACGCAGTACCACACCGGGGGGTTCGAGGCGCAGCCGCAGGACGGCCCCGGCCTGGCCGCGGACCTCGGCCCGCACCCGGACCACGGGGAGTCCACCTACCGCGGCACCGGCCGCCTCACGGGCCGCAAGGCGCTGGTGACCGGCGCCGACTCCGGCATCGGCCGCGCCGCGGCCATCGCGTTCGCCCGCGAGGGCGCCGACGTGGTGCTGAACCACCTGCCCGAGGAGCAGGAGGACGCCGAGCAGGTCGCCCGGCTCGTGCGCGACGCCGGCCGCACCGCGGTGCTCGCCCCCGGCGACCTCACCGACGAGGCGTTCGCCCGCTCGCTGGTGCGCACCGCCCTCGACGGCATCGGCGGGCTGGACCTGATCGCCAACGTCGCCGGCAAGCAGCAGCACGCCGAGGACGTGGCCGACATCACCACCGCGCAGTTCGACGAGACCATCCGCACGAACCTCAACGCGCTGTTCTGGATCGTGCAGGAGGCCGTGCCCCACCTGCCGCCGGGTTCGACGATCGTGAACACCTCCTCCGTGCAGGGCTACCAGCCCTCCCCGAACCTCGTGGACTACGCCACGACGAAGTCCGGCATCATCGCCATGTCGAAGGCCCTGGCGCAGCAGCTCGCGCCCAAGGGCATCCGCGTCAACGTCGTGGCCCCCGGGCCGGTGTGGACGCCGCTGCAGGTGGCCGGCGGGCAGCCGGACGAGGCGATGGCGGAGTTCGGCCAGCAGACCCCCCTCGGGCGCGCCGCGCAGCCCGCGGAGCTCGCGCCCGCGTACGTGTTCCTCGCCTCCCCGGAGTCCAGCTACGTGGTCGGCGAGGTCCTCAACGTCAACGGCGGGATGCCCACCCCGTGAGCCGCCCCCGGGCCGGCGGCGCCCGCGACGACCTGCTGCGCACCGCGCGCGAGGCGTTCGGGTACGACGAGCTGCGCCCCGGGCAGGCGGAGGCGATGGAGGCGGTGCTGGCCGGGCGCGACGTCCTGGCCGTCATGCCCACCGGCGCGGGCAAGTCCGCGATCTACCAGGTCCCCGCGCTGCTGCTCGACGGGCCCGTCGTGGTGGTCTCCCCGCTCATCGCCCTGCAGCGCGACCAGGTCGACGGGCTGCGCGAGGACGTGCGCCGCGGCGGCGCGGTGATGCTGAACTCGCAGCTGTCCGCCGCGGCCTGGCGCGGGGCGCAGGAGGCGCTGCGCGGCGGGGACGTGAGGTTCGTGTTCCTGGCCCCCGAGCAGCTCGCGCGCGACGAGGTGCTGGAGGAGCTGGCGCGCCTGCGCCCGGCGCTGCTGGTGGTGGACGAGGCGCACTGCGTCTCCTCCTGGGGCCACGACTTCCGCCCGCAGTACCTGCGCCTGGGGGCGGCCGTGGAGCGGCTGGGGCGCCCGCAGGTCGTGGCGCTGACGGCCACCGCGAGCCCGCAGGTGCGCGAGGAGGTGCTCGAGAACCTGCGGCTGCGCGACCCGCTGGTGCTCGTGGAGGGTTTCGACCGCCCCGAGATCGACCTGCGGGTGAACCGGTACTCCGACGCGGACCGCCAGCGCGCCGGCGTGCTGGCCTCGGTGGCCGCCACCGACGGCGCGGTCCTCGTCTACGTGGCGCGCCGCCGCGACGCGGAGGAGTTCGCCGAGGAGCTGCGGGCGGCCGGCCGGGCCGCCGACCACTACCACGCGGGCCGCGGGCGCGAGGACCGCGACCGCGTGCTGCGCGAGTTCGTCGACGGCACCCTCGACGTCGTCGTCGCCACCAACGCGTTCGGCATGGGCATCGACAAGCCGGACGTGCGCGCCGTCGTGCACGCCCACGTCCCCGACTCCCTGGACAGCTACTACCAGGAGATCGGCCGCGCCGGCCGCGACGGGGGACCGGCCGTGGCGGTGCTGCACTACCGCCCCGAGGACCTGGGGCTGCGCACGTTCTTCACCTCCCCGGTGGCCAAGCCCGAACCGCTGCGGGAGGTGGCCGCCGCCGTGCGCGCGCACGACGGACCGGTGCCGCCCACGCAGCTGCGCCGCGAGCTGGGCACCACCGCCACCCGCCTGGCCGGGGTGGTGAACCTGCTCGAGGAGGTCGGCGCCGTCCACGAGGACGAGCAGGGCCGGCTGGTCGCCGACCCGGACGGGCCGAAGCCGGCCGAGGCCGCCGAGGCGGCGGTGGAGGTCTCCGAGCAGCAGCGCTCCGTGGAGCGCTCGCGCCTGGAGATGATGCGCGCCTACGCCGAGACCGCCGCGTGCCGGCGGCAGTTCCTGCTGGGCTACTTCGGCGAGGACCTGCCCGAGCCGTGCGGGCACTGCGACACCTGCCGCGCCGGCACCGCCGTCGAGCACGACGGCGCGGGCGGCGAGGAGCCGTTCGCGGTGGGTTCCACCGTCGCGCACGAGCAGTGGGGCGAGGGGCAGGTCATGCACTACGAGGACGACCGCGTCACCGTGCTCTTCCAGGGCGTGGGCTACCGCACCCTGGCGCTGGAGCTGGTGCGTGAGCGCGAGCTGCTGCGCGAGGCCGGCTGAGGGGCGCTCACCGGCGCAGGTGGGTGCGCAGGAACCGCCCCGCCTCGTCGAGCGCGCTGGCGCCCTCCTCCAGGACGGCGGCGAAGCCCTGGAAGACGTGGGGCACCTCCGGGGTGACCTGCAGGGTGACGGCCACGTCGGCGGCCGCGGCCGCCCCGGCGAGCCGGACGGCGTCGTCGAGGAGCACCTCGTGCGAGCCGGCCTGCACGAGCAGCGGCGGCAGCCCGCGCAGGTCGGCGAACAGGGGGCTGAGCAGCGGGCCGGCGGGGTCGGCCCCGCCGGCGTAGTCGGCGGCCCTGCGAGCCAGGCCCGCGGCGTCCAGGGCGGGATCGACCCCCGCCTTCGTCGTCGTGCTGGTGCCGGACAGCGTCAGGTCCACCCAGGGCGAGAACAGCACGGCGCACGCCGGCAGCGGCAGGCCCGCGTCGCGCGCGGCGACCAGCAGCGCCAGGGCCAGGCCCCCGCCGGCCGACTCGCCGCCCACGGCGACCCATCCGGCCGGCACCCCGCGCCCGAGCAGGCCCCGGTACGCGGCCAGGGCGTCGTGCACGGCGGCCGGGTGCGGGTCCTCCGGCGCGAGGCGGTACCCGACGGACACCGCCCCGGTGCCGGCGCGTCGGGCCAGGTCGGCGGCCATCCCCGCGACGCCCACCGCGCTGCCCACGGCGTACGCGCCGCCGTGCAGGAAGAGCAGCACCGGCGCCGCGGCGCCGGGATCCCCGCCGACGCTGACGTCGACGGCCTCCACGCCCCCCAGCAGGGTCGGGGTCGCCGTGACGTCCGCCGGCAGCGGGTGCGCGGTCAGCAGGGCCTCCAGGAGCGGGCGCTGCTCGGTGACGTCGCCGCCCAGGTCGAGCGGCCCGGTGCGCAGGAGGTGCTCCAGGGACTCGCGCTGCTGACGGCTCACGGTCGTGCTCCAGGGGTGTCGCGGGCGGGTGCGGGGGTGGCGGTGCGGGTCCTCACGCGAGGCCGCCGTTGACGTGCAGGACCTGGCCGTGGACCCAGCGCGCCGGGCCGGCCAGGAAGGAGACGACCTCGGCGACGTCCGCCGGCTCGCCCAGCCGGCCCAGGGGCGCGGCGGCCGCGATCCGCTCCACGAGCGCGGGATCCTTGCCCTCCAGGAACAGGGGCGTGGCCGTCGGCCCGGGCGCGACGGTGTTGACGGTGACGTCCCGCCCGCGCACCTCGCGGGCCAGGACCAGGGTGAGCGCCTCGACCGCCGCCTTGGAGGCGACGTACGCGCCGTAGGTCGGCTGCTGCAGGCGCGTGGTGGAGCTGGAGACGTTGACCAGGGCGCCGCCCGGGCGCAGGCGGCGCACGGCCTGCTGCGAGACGGCGACGGTGCCGCGCACGTTCACGCGGTACACCTCGTCGAGCTCGGCCAGGTCCAGCTCGGCGACGGGCGCCAGCGGCATGGTCCCGGCGGCGTTGACGACCACGTCGACCCCGCCGAACGCCGCCTCGGCGGTGTCGAAGAGGGCGGCGACCTCCTGCTCGCGGGAGACGTCGGCGCCCGCGGCGAGCGCCCGCCCCCCGGCCGCGGTGATCGCCCGCACCACCTCCTGCGCCCTGTCGGCGCCGCGGGCGTGGTGGACGACGACGGCCAGGCCGTCGGCCGCCAGCCGGTGCGCGGTGGCGCGGCCGATGCCGCCCGAGGCGCCGGTGACGACGGCGACGCGGGGCGCGGCGGTGGTGCTCGCGCCCGTCGGGTGGGTCGTGCTCACGGTTCTCCCTTCTATGTAGACGGTGCGTCCACATAGAAGGAATGTAGACTCGCCGTACACATCTGGCAAGCGCCCGGGAGGACGCGTGGAGGAGACCCGGCCGTCGCCCGCCGCGGCGCAGCGCCCCGTGCTCAGGCCCGGCCGCGGACGGCGGCCCGCGGCCCAGGTGCGCGCCGCGGTGCTCACCGCCACCGCGCACCTGCTCTTCGAGGAGGGCCTGCCCGGCGTCACCTTCGAGAGGGCCGCCGCGAGCGCCGGGGTGAGCAAGATGACCCTCTACAAGTGGTGGCCCTCCACCGGGGCCCTGGCCATGGAGGCCTACTCGCACGCCGTGGAGCAGACCCTCGCCTTCGAGGACACCGGCGACCTGGCGGCGGACCTGCGGGCGCAGCTGCGCTCCTTCGTGCACCTGCTCACCGACGAGCGCAGCGGCCCGGTCATCGCCGCCCTGGTCGGCGCGGCCCAGTCCGACGCCGTCCTCGCCGCCGCCTTCGCCGAGCGGTACACCCGCCCCCGCCGCCGGCTCGCCGTCGAGCGCCTGGCGGCCGCGCGCCGGTGCGGGCAGCTGCGCGGGGACGTCGACCTGGAGGTCCTCGTCGACCAGCTGTGGGGCGCGTGCTATCACCGCCTGCTCCTGCCGGACCAGCCCCTGGACACCGCGTTCGCCGACGCCCTGGTCGCCAACCTGCTGCGCGGCGCCGCCCCCTAGGCGCCGCCGGGTCGTGCCTGCCGGGTCCCGCCCGCCGGGGCCCCGCGCGGGCGGGGCCCCGGCGCCTCAGAGCTGCTCGGGCGCGGTGCTCGGGTCGTCGTCGCAGGCCAGCGCCAGCTGCGGCACGGCCCGCTCGATCGCGAAGGGCAGCGAGAGCGGGCTGGCGAACCCCAGCGCGCCGGCGAAGTCCCCGGAGAACTCCCCGGCGTACACGGTGCGACCCTCGCGCACGACGGCCAGCGCGGCGGCCAGCGGGTCGGCGGTGAACTGCTCGCCGGTGGCGCCGAGCACCACGAGCACGTCGGTGTCCAGCACGGCGGCGCGCTCGCGGCTGAGCTCGCCGGTGGCGGTGGTGGGCGTCAGGCCCAGGTCGGTGAAGAAGCGCGCGCGCGGGTCGGCGGCCTCCAGCACGTAGTAGCCGGTCTCGAGCACGAGCACGACGGTGGTGACGCGCCCGGTGAACTCCGGGTGCTCGGCGCGCGCGGCGGCGAAGCGGTCCTCCACCTGCCGCGTCAGCTCCGCCGCCTCCTCCAGGCGCCCGAGCGCGGCGCCGGTGGCCGCCAGCTGCTGGCGCCAGGACGCGCTCGTGCCGCCGTCCTCGGGCACGAGGTCGGCCACGGTGGGCGCGACGGCGGAGAGCCGGTCGTAGACCGCCTGGTCGACGAAGGAGTACGTGCCCAGCACCAGGTCCGGCGTCAGGGCGGCGACCGCCTCGAGGTTGAGGTCCTGCCCGCCCACCTCGGGCAGCGGCTCGGCGGGCAGCAGGTCGCGCGCCCAGGGGCGGACCGCGTAGTCGTAGGAGAGGTACTCGCGCACCCCCACGGGCGTGACGCCCAGCGCCAGGGCGAAGTCCTGGTCGTTGAACCCGACGGTGACCACGCGCTGCGGCACCTCGGGCACCACGGTGCTGCCGAAGGCGTGCTCGACGGTGACGGGGAAGGCGCCCGCGTCGGCGCCGGACGCGCCGGACGCCGACGGCGCGGCCGCCCCGCCGTCCTCGCCCCCGTCGCCGCACGCGGCCGTGGCGGCGAGCGCGCCGAGGCCGGTCAGGCAGGTGGTCAGCAGGGTGCGGCGGCGCATGCGGGTCCTCCGGGGGCGGGGCGGGGTGGAGCGGCGCGCAGGAGCGGCCTGGTCGTGAGGGTAGCCTCACCTGATCGGCGGGACCAGGGGCGCCCCCCGACGACGGAGGGCCGGCGGCCGTCCCCGGCCGCCGGCCCCCGGCGTGGTGGTGCGTGCGGTGGTGCGTGCGGTGCTGCGTGCGCCGCGTCCGGTGCCGCGCGGGGCGGCCCCGGCTCAGCGGGTGGTGATGCGGTCCAGCGCCGGCGCGGTGACCGGCGAGTTCGCGGTCAAGTACGCGGTGAAGGCGTCGAGGTCGATGGCGCCGGTGACCTGGTTCGTGCCCGCGGTCAGCGCGCTGAACCCGTCGCCGCCGCCGGCCAGGAAGTTGTTCACCGTGACCCGGTAGGTGCCGGTGGGCGAGACCGGCTGCCCGCCGATGCGCACGCTGTCGTCGACGACGCGGCTGCCGGTGCACGGGTCCGCGCCGGTGGCGGCCGTGGTGCCGACGGTGTCCACGACGTACGACACGCTCGAGGAGGCGTACAGCGTGCGTCCCACCTGGAACTGCTGCTCGAGCACGCACTGCAGCTGCGCACCGGTCAGGTCCAGGGTGACGAGGTTGTTGGCGAACGGCTGCACCGTGAACGCCTCCTCGTACGTCACCGGCCCGGCCGGCAGGTCGGCGCGCACGCCGCCGGGGTTCATGAACGCCGCGACCGCGCCGGTCTCGTCGTCCGTGGCCGCCAGCTGCGCGTCGGCGATGACGTCGCCCAGCACCGACTCGCCCAGCGCGTAGGTGGGCTGGCCGTTCGAGGCGGTGCCGGTGCGGAAGAGCTGCTCCTGCGTGCGGGTCAGCTCCTGCGCCGCGGTGCCGACCTCGCGGGTGGCGATCGGGCCCAGGGCGGTGCGGTAGCGGTCGATGAGCGCGGTCTGCGCCGGGTCCTCGGGCAGGTCGCGGGTGACGATCGTGTTCTCGGCCTTCGCGGTCAGCACGTCGCCGCTGCGGCGGTCGATGCTCAGGTCGATGTCGGTGACCAGGCGGCCGGCGGAGCTGGCGCTGGTGACCAGCTTGCCGTCGATCTCGCAGTTGTACGCCTGGTGGGTGTGGCCGCTGACGACGACGTCGATGCTGTCGTCCATGCCGCCCGCGATATCCACGATCGGGCCGGTCAGGCCGTTGCAGGCGTTGACGTCCCAGGCGGCCGGGCCGGTCTGCTGACCGCCCTCGTGCAGCAGCACGACGATGCTCTCCACGCCCTGCGCGCGCAGCTCGGCGGCGTAGCGGTTGGCGGTGGCCACCTCGTCGGCGAAGGCGAGGCCGGCCACGCCCTGCTGGCTGACGATCTGGCTGGTGCCCTCCAGGGTCATGCCGATGAAGCCCACCGGGACGCCCTGGACCTTGCGCACCGCGTAGGGGGCCACCAGCGGCTCGCCGGTGGCGGTGCGGAAGGCGTTGGCCGAGAGGTAGCGGTAGTCCGCGCCCTCGTAGGGGGTGCCGTCGGCGCAGCCGTCGACGGGGTGGCAGCCGCCGTCCTGGATGCGCAGCAGCTCCGCCGCGCCCTCGTCGAACTCGTGGTTGCCCACGCTGGCGAAGTCCAGCCCGGCCAGGCCGAGGGCTTCGACCGTGGGCTCGTCGTGGAAGGCGGCCGAGAGCAGCGGGGAGGCGCCGATGAGGTCGCCGGCGGCGACCGTGATCGTGTTCTCGTCCTTCTGCTGCTCGGCGAGCAGGCGCAGCTGCGTGGCGAGGTGCTCGACGCCGCCGGCGTCGACGGTGCGCGCGGTGCCGTCGGCGTTCACGCCGGTCTGGATCCGCCCGCCGGAACCGGTGGGCGGCTCCAGGGCGCCGTGGAAGTCGTTGATCGCCAGGAGCTGGACCTGCACCGGCGGCGGGCCGGCGGGTCGGGGCTTGGCGGCGCCGGGGGCGCTGGGGCTGGCGGCGGCGACCAGGGCGCCGGCGGTGAGGACCGCGGCGCCGGCGGCCGCAGCGCGGCGCAGGAGCAGGGAGTGCAAGGGTTCTCCAGGGGTGAGGTGACGAGCGGGCGCATCATGACCCACGGCGGGGATGCTCGGGGACGAGTCGGTGAACCCGAGGTGCGCGGGAGGTGAACGCTGCCCCTCGTTCCCCCGCGGGGGGGCTGACCGCTACGCTGCGACATGAAGCAGGTTGATAGCGCTACCGTCCGCCCGTCCGTGCCGCTACCCCGCGGTGCCCGTCCCGCGCCGGGCCGGGCCGCCGGCCCGCTGCTCGGCCTGCTCGGCGTGGCGGTGTTCAGCCTCACGCTGCCGCTCACCCGCACCGCGGTGCTCACCCTGGACCCGCTGCTCGTCGGCGCGGGCCGCTCCGCCGTCGCCGGCGCGCTGGCCGCCGCGGTGCTGTTGGCCACCCGCACGCCCCGCCCGGCCGCGCGGCTGCTGCCGCGCCTGCTGCTCGTCGTCGCCGGCGTGGTGGCCGGCTTCCCCCTGCTGACCAGCGCCGCGATGCGCCACCTGCCCGCCGCCCACGGCGCCGTCGTCATCGGCGTGCTGCCCGCCGCGACCGCCGTCGCGGTGGTGCTGCGCACCCGCGAGCGCCCCGGGCGGACCTTCTGGGCCGCCGGCGCGGCGGGTCTGGTGGCCGTGGTGGTCTTCGCCGCGCTCAGCGGCGGCGGGCTCGGTGGTCTCGGCGCCGGCGACGCGCTGCTGCTGGGCGCGGTGGCCCTGGCGGCGCTGGGCTACGCCGAGGGCGGCCTGCTGGCCCGGGAGCTGGGCGCCTGGCAGACGATCTGCTGGGCCCTGGTGCTGGCCCTGCCG
Organism: Kineococcus gypseus; assembly: GCF_050871305.1. Classification (NCBI taxonomy): domain Bacteria; kingdom Bacillati; phylum Actinomycetota; class Actinomycetes; order Kineosporiales; family Kineosporiaceae; genus Kineococcus; species Kineococcus gypseus. Next base: position 64,635 of record NZ_JBJLRD010000024.1, read on the forward strand.
CTGACGGTGGCGCTGGCGCTGCTCGGCGCGGCCGGCGGGAGCACGAGCGCGGGCCCGGCCGGCTGGCTCTCCTTCGCCTACCTGGCCCTCTTCAGCACCTTCCTGGGCTTCTTCGCCTGGTACCGCGGGCTGGCCATCGGGCCGATGACGCGCGTGAGCCAGGTGCAGCTGGTCCAGCCGGTCCTGACGATCGCGTGGTCGGCGCTGCTCCTCGGCGAACGGGTCGGCGCCGACGTGCTCGCCGCGGCCGCGGCGGTGCTGGTGTGCGCGGCGGCCGCGGTGCGGGCGCGGGTGCGCACCGCACCCGTCCCCCCGTCCGCCGCCGCGCCCGTCCCCGCTGCCGCCGCGGTGCGCGCCGCGCCGCTCAGGGGAGCGGGTCGCTGAGGAGCTGCTCCCGCGGCTCGCCGGGGTGCGCCTCGCGCTCGGGGCCGCCCCGGCGCAGCCGCTCCTGCGTGCGCCGCACGGCCGCGCGCACGGCCGGGCCGCGCACGGGGTGGCAGCGGGCGTTGGGGCTGTCCGGCCCGTGCCGGCGCAGCACGTCCGCCAGGCGCTCCTCCACGTCCACGAGCCGCCCCGTCGCCGAGACGGTCTGGTCCGCCCACGTCAGGGCGTCGGCGAGCGGGCCCTCGAGCGCGCGCGGGTCGTCGAAGGGCGCCAGCTGCGCGCCCAGCCCGCGCACGCCGGCGACGAAGCGGGCGCCGGAGTGGTGCGCGACCAGCGCGGTCACCAGCGGCGGCCAGTCGTGCGCGCGCAGGTGCTCCGCGCCGTCGAGGGGGTGGAACCCTGTGCGCCGCAACGCCTCGGCGTAGCCGACGTCGTGCAGCCAGGCGGCCGCCACCAGCGGGGCGCGCTCCTGCGGTACGAGCACCGCCGCGCCGGGGGGGGGGGGGGGGGGGGGGGGGGGGGGGGGGGGGGGGGGGGGGGGGGGGGGGGGGGCGGGGCGGCGGGGCCCGGGGGGGGGGGGGGGGGGGGGGGGGGGGGGGGGGGGGGGCGGGGGGGGGGGGGGCGTG
>NZ_JBJLRD010000025.1:0-63561 GCF_050871305.1 Kineococcus gypseus
GCCCGCCCCGCCCCGCCCGACCCCGCCCCGGGGACGGCGCGCACCAGCGTCGTGGCGTGCGGGGTGCCGCCCGTGTTCGCCCACGGGCTGACCGCCGCCGTCGCGCAGCACGGCATGGACGGCGCGTGCGTGCGCGACCTCGCCGAGGTGCGCGCCCACCTCGACGCCCTGCAGGACGAGGCGGAGGAGTCCGGCGCCGCCCGCCGGCGCGACGGGCGGGCGGGGGTGGTCGTCGTCACGCCCCTGGCGGCCGCGCGCGAGACCGCGCTGCTGCTGGCCGGCCGCTCCGGACCGGCGGTCGCGCTGACCGTCCTGCTCGACGACTCCGAGCCCGCCAGCTACGTGGCCGGCCTGCGCGCCGGGGCCCGCGGCGTCGTGCCCGCCGGCGCGCCGCTGTCCACGCTCGTGGCGGTGCTCTCGGCCGCCGCGCGCGGCTTCACCGTGCTGCCGCCGGCGGTCGCCCGGGGCCTGTGCGTGCCGCTGGCGCGCACCACCCCCTGCGAGGTGCCGTCCGAGGAGCGCGGCTGGCTGCGCCAGCTCGCCCGCGGGGTGTCCGTGGCCGAGCTGGCCGTGCGCACCTCCTACTCCGAGCGGGAGATGTACCGCCTGCTCAACCGCGCCTACCAGCGCCTCGGCGTGAGCAACCGCACCGAGGCGCTGCTGGCCGCCCAGCGCGCCGGGCTGCTCGCCCCCTGAGGGGGGCGGGCGCCGGTGCGCCGACGACCGCGCGGGCGGGCCGCCGGCCGGCCCGCCCCCGCGGCGGGTCAGCCCGCGGCCAGCAGGCCCCCCGCGGTCCGCAGGTCCTCGGGGGTGCGCACGGGCACCACGCGCACGTCCGGCAGGGCGCGGCGCGCCAGGCCGCTGAGCGCCCCGGCCGGGGGCAGCTCCAGCACGGTCGTGGTGCCCGAGCGGCGCAGGGTCTCGGTGCACAGGTCCCAGCGCACCGGCCGGGCCACCTGCTCCACCAGCCGGCGCAGCACCTCCGCGCCGGAGGGGACCCGCTCGCCGTCCGCGTTGGACAGCAGCGGCAGGCGCGGGTCGCGCGGGTGCACGGCGGCGGCCGCCCCGGCCAGCACCGGCACCGCCGCGGCCATCGCCGGGGTGTGGAAGGCGCCGGCCACCTGCAGGCGCCGCACCACCGCCCCCTGCGGCGGCTGCTCCTCCAGCGCGGCGAGCGCGTGCGCCGCCCCGCCGACCACGAGCTGGCCGGCGCCGTTGTGGTTGGCCGGCACCAGCCCGGCGCGCAGCACCGCCTCGTGCACGGCGCCGGGCTCACCGCCCAGCACCACCGACATGCCCGCCGCCGCGCCCCGGCAGCACGCGGCCATCGCCCGGCCCCGGGCGGCCACCAGGCGCAGCGCGGTCGCGTCGTCCAGCACGCCGGCCAGGGCGGCGGCCGTCCACTCCCCGACGCTGTGGCCGGCCAGCACCGCGGGCGCGCCGTGGCGCAGCAGCTCGCGGCCCACCACCAGGGACGTGGCCACCAGCAGCGGCTGCGCGACCTCGGTGGGCAGGATCTGCTCGGCCGTCCACGTCGTGCCGGCGGCCACCAGGTCCAGCTCGGCGGCCTCGGACAGCTCGCCCAGCAGCTGCTCGACGCCCGGCAGCTCCAGCCACGGCGCGAGCTGGCCGGGGCGCTGGGCGCCCTGGCCCGGGGCGAGCAGGGCGGTGGCGGTGGTGGTGCTCGGCAGCGCGGTCGGCTGCTCGGGGACCTCGATCACGGGACCTCCCGGGTCGCGGGGCGGGGACGCGGCGCGGCGCCTCCCCCGGGACGCTGCTCCCGAGCCGCCGGGGGGTCAAGGACCGCCCCGGGGGGTGACCAGCCGTGCGCCAGTGCCTGGCAGTGACCTGCCGGGGCGCGGGGGCGCCACCGGCGCACCCCGTGCGGGAGGCTGTGGCCCGCGACGACCCGCGGCGGCCGTCCGGCCGTCGCGCAGGGACTGCGCGCCCCGAGCGCGAGGAAGCAGGTGCTCCGTGATCCGCGGCTATGCACGCGGCTGCCCCCCCGCCGGGGCGCCGCCCGCCCCCACCCCCGTCCCGCTCCCCCCGGGGGGTGGGCGCTCGTGAGCGCGCTCACCGTGCGCGCGCCCCTCGTGCTGCTGGCCGAGGTGCCCGAGGTCTACGGGCACGGCCTGGCCCACGCCCTGGGCGCCGCGGGCGTCGAGCGCGTGGTGCGCACCGACGGCGAGGACCTGCCCGCGGAGCTCGCCTCCGCCGGCGGCGCCGAGCAGGTCGTCGTCGTGGTGCCCGAGCCCAGCGCCGAGCGCGTGCGCGCCGTGCTGCGCGCCGCGGCCCCCGCGGCGCGCGTGGCGCTGGTGCACCTGGCGGTCGGCGCCAGCCGCGAGAGCTTCGCCGCCGCCGTCAGCTCCGGGGCGCTGGGCGTGCTCGACCCCGCCGTCGAGCTCGACGCCGCCGTGGAGGTGGTCCTCTCCGCCGCCGCCGGGCGCGTGCTGGTGCCCGAGCACGTCCTGGCGGCGCTGACCGGGCCCGGCGCGCGCACCGACGCGCCCGAGGTCGCCCCCCACGAGCGCGAGTGGCTGCGCATGCTCGGCCAGGGCGGCACCGTCGCCGCCATCGCGCGCTCGGCGGCCTACTCGGAGCGCGAGATGTACCGCCTGCTGGCCAAGTTGTACCGTCGCCTCGGGGCGGAGAGCCGCACCGAGGCGCTCCTGCGTGCTGCCGGCTGGGGCTTGCTCGACGAAGGGGGGCACGGGCCGTGACCAGCGCGCGCACCAGCGAGGAGGCTCCCGCGTCCGCGCCGGCCCTGGTCGACGTCCGCTGGCTGCGCGCCCACCGCTCCGACGTGGTCGTCGCCCAGGTCGACGACGACGCCGCCGCCTACCACTCGGGCCACCTGCCGGGCTCGCTGCCGCTGTCCACCTGGGACGACCTGCACGAGCGCGTGCGGCGCGGGCCGGTCTCCCAGCGCAACTTCGAGCGGCTGATGTCCGGCCTGGGCGTCTCGGCGGACGACCACGTCGTGGTGTGCTCCTCCAGCGACCCCAGCCACGCGGCGTTCGCCTTCTGGGTCATGCGCCTGTACGGGCACCGCCGGCTGAGCCTGCTCGACGGCGGCCTGCCGGCGTGGGTCGCCGCCGGCGGCGAGCTCGACGACTCCGGCGTGGTCGTGGCCACCGCCGACTACCGCAGCCCCGGGCGCGACGAGTCCGTGATCGTCGGTCGCGACGAGCTGCTGTCGCGCTACGTGGGCGCCCCCGACCCGGTGCTCATCTTCGACTGCCGCACCGAGGGCGAGTTCGAGGGCCTGGTCCAGCACCAGCTCGACGTCGCCGCCGAGCGCCACCGGGTGCCCGGGCACATCCCCGGCTCGCGCAACCTGCCCTCGCACCTGGTGCTCGACGGGCACCGCTTCGCCCCGCGCGAGCGGCTGCTGCGCCTGTTCTCCGACCGCGGCCTGACCCCGCGCTCGGACGCCGTCGTGTACTGCCGCGTCGCCGACCGCAGCTCGATGCTGTGGTTCACGCTGGCCGAGATCGTCGGGCACCCGCGGGTGCGCCACTACGTCGGGGGCTGGGCCGAGTACGGCAGCCTCATCGACGTGCCCGTCGAGCTCGACTGACCCGCGCGCCGGCCCGCGCGCCGGCCCTGCGCAGCTCCTCCAGGCCCCGCTCCGGGCCCGTGCCGGACCCTGCTCCGGCCCTGTTCCGGACCGTGCTCCGGCCCAGTTCCGGACCGTGTTCCGGCTCCGCGCCGGCCCCTGCGCCGGCCCCTGGACCCGCGCCGGCGGCAGGGTGCTGGCAGGTCCCCGTTCCCGCGGTGGCACGGTCCTGACACGCACCAGCGGAACCCGCCGGGCGCGTTGACGGTCCGTAGCGCCGGCCGTCACGCTCGTCACAGCCGTTACCCAGCGGAACGTGCCGGCCGCCGGGTCCCCGGACCCGCCGGACGGCACCTCGCCCGTGCGCCCGCAGGCGCGCGGGCAGCACCCGCGAGAACCCCGCGCACGCCACGAACGTCACGCACGCCACCGACGCACGCCACCGGCGTGCGGCACCCGACGCCCGGCACCGATGCACCGCCGGAGACCCGCGAGGACCGGTCCGCCGGCCGTCCCGCCCGTGCTCCGGCCAGTTCCGAGGAGAACCCATGACCGACACCGCCGACACCCAGGCGACCGCCCGCGTCGACCGCACGACCGCCCGCAACATCATCGTGGCGAAGATCGCCCCCGGTGCGGAGGCGGAGGTGGCGCGCATCTTCGGCGAGTCCGACGCGACCGACCTGCCGCACGCCCTGGGCGTGACCGAGCGCAGCCTCTACAGCCTGGGCGACCTGTACGTGCACCTGGTCGAGTTCGACCGCAGCGCGGCCGAGGTCATGGAGATCGCCGCCCGCCAGCCCGGTTTCGGCGAGATCAGCCGCAAGCTCGACCCGTTCATCTCGCCCTACCTGTCGACGTGGAGGGGGCCGCAGGACGCCTCGGCGAAGCGGTTCTACACCTGGCGCCCCGGCAGCTGACCCGAGCCGCGCGGAACCAGCAGGACCGCAGCACGTGAAGACCCAGGCGCAGCGACCAGGAGGAAGCAGATGACCACCACCACGTCCCCGCCCGCCACCGGAGCCGAGTGGGTCAAGTGCTCCGGGTGCGCGAGGCCCCTGTACAGCCGCCGGCTCGCGCGCGACCTGCACGTGTGCCACGAGTGCGGGCACCACCAGCGCCTGACCGCGCGGGCGCGCATCGCCCAGCTCGTCGACGAGGGCAGCTTCGAGGAGTTCGCCCCGGTCGACGTCCCGCACGACCCGCTGGGTTTCACCGACACCACGCCCTACCCGGACCGGCTCGAGCGCGCCCGCCGCGACACCGGTGAGCACGAGGGCACCGTCTCGGGGACCGCGGCGCTGGAGGGCAACCCGCTCGTCCTGCTCGTCATGGACTTCCGGTTCATGGGCGGCAGCATGGGCTCGGCCACCGGCGAGGCCGTCGCCGCCGCCGCCGAGGAGGCCGTCTCGCGCAGGCTGCCCCTGGTGCTGGTCACCGCCTCCGGCGGGGCCCGCATGCAGGAGGGCGCGCTGTCGCTGCTGCAGATGGCGCGGACCAGCCAGGCGCTGGCCCTGGTCGCCGAGGCCGGGCTGCTGTCGGTGTGCGTGCTGACCGACCCGACCTACGGCGGCGTCACCGCCTCCTTCGCCTCGCTGGGCCAGGTGCTCGTGGCCGAGTCCGGCGCCTCGGTCGGTTTCGCCGGCCGCCGCGTCATCCAGCAGACGGTGCCGCAGGAGCTGCCCGAGCAGTTCCAGAAGGCCGAGTACCTGCTCGAGCACGGGCTGGTGGACCGGGTGGAGAGCCGCGAGCGGCTGCGCCCGCTGCTGGCGAAGCTGCTGAAGCTGCACCGCCCCGCGGCGCCGGCCGGCGGAATCCCCGCCCCGCGCCGCTCGGGGACGACCACCTCGGCGGTGGTGGCGCCGAGCGCCGGCGGTGCGGCGCCGGACGCCTGGGACGTCGTGCGCGCCGCGCGCCACCCCGAGCGCCCGACCACGCTGGACTACCTCGACCTCGCCTTCGACGACTTCGTCGAGCTGCACGGCGACCGCGCCCACGGCGACGACCCGGCGATCGTCGCCGGCGTCGCGTCCCTGGCCGGCCGCCCGGTCGTGGTCGTGGGCCACCAGAAGGGGCACGACACCCGCGAGCTGGTGGCGCGCAACTTCGGGATGCCGCACCCGGAGGGCTACCGCAAGGCGATGCGCCTGTTCGCGCACGCCGAGCGCACCGGGATGCCGCTGGTGACGCTGGTGGACACCCCCGGCGCGTACCCCGGCGTGGCCGCCGAGGAGCGCGGGCAGTCCATCGCGATCGCCGAGGCCATCGCCCGCTCCAGCCGGCTGCGGGTGCCGGTGGTCAGCGTCGTCACCGGCGAGGGCGGCAGCGGCGGGGCGCTGGCGCTGGCCACCGGCGACCGGATGCTGCTGATGCGCAACGCCTTCTTCTCGGTCATCAGCCCCGAGGGGTGCGCGGCGATCCTGTGGCGCGACGCGCAGGCGGCCCCGCAGGCGGCGCGCGCGCTGCGCGTGACGGCCGCGGACCTGGTGGGCCTGGGCGTCGCCGACGGCGTGGTGCCCGAGCCGGAGGGCGGGGCGCACGCGGACCCCGAGGCGGCCGCGGGGCTGCTCGGCAGCTCGGTGGCCGAGGCGCTGGACGAGCTGTGCGCGTTGGACGTGGACGAGTTGCTGCGGAGGCGCAGCGCCCGCTTGCGCGGGATGGGTTCGGGGAGGGGTGTGGCGTGAGCACGCAGGGGACCGGGGGGACGGCCGAGGGGCAGCCCGACGCGCTGTCGGAGCTGACCGAGAAGGCGGTGTCGCTGTCGCAGTCGCTGAAGGGCCCGCTGAAGCGGATCGCCCTCTCGCGCGGTGAGATCACCGTCGAGGTCGACTGGCAGGAGGCGCCCACCACCGTGGTGGCCGCGCCCGGGACGGCGGTGGCGGCGACCACCTCGGTGGTCCTGCCCGACACCACCGCGGCCGCGGAGGCCGAGGCGGCCGCCGGCGGGCACAGCGTGCGCGCGCCCCTGGTGGGCACCTTCTACGCCGCGCCCTCGCCGGACGAGGCGCCCTTCGTCTCGCCCGGCGACACCGTCACCGTGGGGCAGACCCTCGGGATCATCGAGGCGATGAAGCTGATGAACTCCATCGTCTCCGACGTCGCCGGCCGCGTGGTCGAGGTGCTCGTGGAGAACGGGACCCCCGTGGAGTTCGACCAGCCGCTGGTGCTCATCGAGCCGGTCGGGGCCGAGGTCCCCGACGCCGTGAAGGTGGGGTGAGGCGGTGTTCTCCAAGGTCCTCATCGCCAACCGCGGCGAGATCGCCCTGCGCGTGGCGCGGGCCTGCCGGAGCCTGGGCATCGGCGTGGTGGCGGTGTACTCCACCGCCGACCGCGACTCGCCCCTGGTGCGCACGGCCGACCAGGCCGTGCACATCGGCCCGGCGCCGGCCCGGTTCAGCTACCTGAACATCCCCAACGTCATCGAGGCGGCGCTGCAGACCGGCGCCGACGCGATCCACCCCGGGTACGGGTTCCTCTCCGAGGACCCGGACTTCGCCGAGGTGTGCGCCGACAACGGCATCACGTTCATCGGCCCGCGCCCGGAGGTCATGGCGGTGCTGGGCAACAAGGCCAGCGCCCGCTCGCAGATGGCGGCCGCCGGCCTGCCGCTGCTGCCGGGCGTGGTCGAGCCGGTCGCCACCGCCGACGAGGGCGCCGCCATCGCCGACGACATCGGCTACCCGGTGGTCATCAAGGCCGCCGCCGGCGGCGGCGGCCGCGGGATCACCGTGGTGCGCGACCCCGCGCAGTTCCGCCAGGCCTACGCCGCCACCCGGCGCACCGCGCACACGGTGTTCCGCGACAGCACCGTGTACGTCGAGCGCTACCTGGACCGCGCCCGCCACATCGAGGTCCAGGTGCTGCTGGACGAGCACGGCAACGGCGTGCACCTGGGCGAGCGCGACTGCTCGGTGCAGCGCCGCCACCAGAAGCTGGTGGAGGAGGCCCCCGCCGCGGGCCTGAGCCCGCAGCAGCGCGAGGAGATCGGCGCCGCCGCGGTGCGCGGGGCCAAGGCCGTCGGGTACACCGGTGCCGGCACCTTCGAGTTCCTCCTCGACGACCGCGGCAACTTCTCCTTCATGGAGGTCAACTGCCGCATCCAGGTCGAGCACCCGGTCACCGAGGCCGTCACCGGTCTGGACCTGGTGCGCGAGCAGATCCTCGTCGCCGCCGGCGAACCCCTCGGCTTCAAGCAGGAGGACGTCCGCCTGGAGGGCGCGGCCGTGGAGTGCCGCATCAACGCGGAGGACCCCTCGCGCGGGTACGCGCCGGCGCCGGGCCTGCTGGACGTCTTCGACCTGCCGGGCGGCCCCGGCATCCGCGTGGACACCGCCTGCACCGCGGGCTCGCGCGTCAGCGCCCACTACGACTCCCTGATCGCCAAGCTGATCGCCTGGGGACCGGACCGGGAGCAGGCCCTGGCCCGCATGCGCACCGCGCTCGCCGAGCTGCGCGTCGAGGGCCGGGGCGTCGTCACCACCCGCGACCTGCACCTGCAGGTCCTGTCCGACCCGGTCTTCCGGGCCGGCGAGCACCACACCGGCTTCCTCGACGGCGCCACCGCGCTCAGCGCGTGACGCCCCTCACGACCCACCCGCAGCAGGACCTGACGAGGAGACACCCGTGACCGTCCAGAACAGCACCTTCACCCTCGACGACCTGATGGACCTGCTGGTCGCCAAGGTCGGTCTGCCGGCCGCCGCGCGCACCGACGACCCCAGCACCTCCTTCCTGGACCTGGGCCTGGACTCGCTCGCCTTCCTGCAGCTGCAGACCGAGCTGCAGCAGGCGTTCGGGCTGCCCGTCGACGAGGAGGCCCACGCCGAGGACCACACCCTCGGCGACATCGTCGCGATGGTGAACCAGGCCGGGGCCGGCGCGTGAGCGCGACCACCCCCGACGCGGCCCGCTCGGCCACGCCCGGCCACGTCGACAACTCGATCCTCATCGACGCGCCGATGGACCTGGTCTGGGACATGACCAACGACGTCGCGAACTGGCCGGACCTGTTCACCGAGTACGCCAAGGCCGAGGTCCTGTCCGTCGAGGACGGGAAGATCACCTTCCGGCTGTCGATGCACCCGGACGAGAACGGCACGGTGTGGTCCTGGGTGTCCGAGCGCACGCCGGACCCCGTCACCCGCACCGTGGTGGCGCGGCGCACGGAGCCCGGCCCGTTCGAGTTCATGGACATCCGCTGGAGCTACGAGCAGCGACCCGACGGCGTGCTCATGCGCTGGGTGCAGGACTTCGCGATGCGCCCGCAGGCCCCCGTCGACACGCCCACCATGACCGACCGCATGAACGCCAACACGCTCGTCCAGATGGACGTCATCCGGGGGAAGGTCGAGGCCGCGGCCCGCGCCGCCGCCCCCGCCGAGCAGGGGAGCCACGCATGACCACCGAGGTCCGCACCGAGACGACGCGCGACGGGCACCCCGTCGTGGGCGCGCCCGACCCGGTGCGCCTGCACCAGGCGCAGGCGCCCAAGCCCTCCGACATCAAGACCGTCAGCGCCGCGGAGGTACCGGCCAACCGCCGGCGCGGCGGCGACGTGCGCACCGTGCTGGCGCCGTCGACGGCCGGCTCGACCACCGGCTTCATGGGCACCGTCACCCTGCAGCCGGGCGAGGTCGTCACCGAGCACTGGCACCCGTACTCCGAGGAGTTCCTCCTCGTCATCAACGGCGAGCTGGGCGTGCGCCTGGACGGCGAGCTGCGCACGCTGCGCGCCCAGGAGGGCGTGTGCGTGCCGATCGGCGTGCGCCACAAGCTGATCAACGACTCCGACCAGCCGGCCACCGCCGTGTTCACCTTGGCGCCGCTGGCGCCGCAGCCGCGCCTGGGCCACGTGGACACCGAGGAGCTGCCCCCGCTGCCCGGAGCGACCCCGTGACCGGCCGGCGGCGCGTCGCCGTCACCGGCGTGGGCGTGGTCGCCCCCGGCGGCCCCACCCGCGAGTCCTTCTGGCAGCTGCTCGTGGACGGGCGCACCGCGACCCGCCCGATCAGCTTCTTCGACGCCTCGAAGTTCCGCTCCCGCATCGCCGCCGAGGTCGACATCGACTTCAGCGCCCGCGGGCTGACCACCAAGGAGCTGGCGCGCACCGACCGGTTCGTGCGCTTCGCGATGGTGGCCGCCGACGAGGCGGTCGCCGACTCCGGCCTGGACCTGACCTCGGGCACCGGCGTGGACCACGACCGCCTGGCCGTCAGCCTGGGCAGCGCCGTGGGCGCCACGATGCGCCTGGAGGACGAGTACGTCCAGGTCAGCGACTCCGGTCGCGACTGGGTCGTCGACCCCGCCTACGGCTCCCGGTTCCTGGACCGGGCGCTGGTGCCCAGCAGCGGCGCCTCCGAGGTGGCCGCCCGCTTCCACGCGCACGGCCCGGCCTCGCTCATGTCGACCGGCTGCACCTCCGGGCTGGACGCGGTGGGCTACGGCTTCCAGCTCATCGAGGACGGTGACGCCGACGTCGTCATCGCCGGTGCCAGCGACGCGCCGATCTCGCCGATCTCGGTGGCCTGCTTCGACGCCATCCGCGCCACCTCCTCGCGCAACGACGAGGCCGCCACGGCCTCGCGCCCCTTCGACGCCACCCGCGACGGGTTCGTCATGGGCGAGGGCGGCGCGGTGCTGATCCTCGAGGAGCTCGAGCACGCCCGCGCCCGCGGCGCGCACGTCTACTGCGAGGTCAGCGGTTTCGCGAACCGCTGCAACGCCTTCCACATGACCGGTCTGCGCCCGGACGGCACCGAGATGAGCCGGGCCATCGACGCGGCCCTCGCCCAGGCGCGGGTCGACCCGAGCGCGGTCGACTACGTCAACGCGCACGGCTCGGGCACCAAGCAGAACGACCGGCACGAGACCGCGGCGGTCAAGCGCAGCCTCGGCCAGCGCGCCTACGAGATCCCCATGACGTCGATCAAGTCGATGGTGGGGCACTCGCTGGGCGCCATCGGCTCCATCGAGCTGGCGGCCTGCGCCCTGGCCATGGAGTTCGGGGTCGTCCCGCCGACCGCGAACCTGGAGAACCCCGACCCCGAGTGCGACCTGGACTACGTGCCCAAGACGGCGCGCGACCAGCGCATCGACGTGGCGGTGTCCGTCGGCAGCGGCTTCGGCGGCTTCCAGTCGGCCGTCGCCCTGACCGCTCCCGGGAGGTCCGCGTGACGCGCACGGTGGTGACCGGGCTGGGCGTGATCGCGCCCAGCGGCATCGGCGTCGAGGAGCACTGGGCCGCGGTGCGGGCCAACGAGCTGCTCGTGCGCCCCCTGGACGCGTTCGACCCCTCCTCCTACGGCGTCTCGCTGGCCGGGCAGGTCAGCGGCTTCGTCCCCGAGGAGCACGTCGAGCCCCGCCTGATGGTCCAGACGGACCGCTGGACCTGGATGTCGCTGGCGGCGACGAGCATGGCCCTGGCCGACGCCGCCTACGACCCGGCCGCGCGCGACCCGTACGACACGTCCGTGGCCCTGGCCGCCTCCTCGGGCGGCAACGAGTTCGGCCAGCGGGAGATGACGGGCCTCTACGGGCGCGGCCCGCAGGCCGTGACCGCCTACCAGTCGATCGCGTGGTTCTACGCGGCCAGCACCGGGCAGGCCTCCATCAAGAACGGCACCAAGGGGCCGGCCAGCGTGCTGGTCACCGAGGGAGCCGGCGGCCTGGACAGCCTCGGGCACGCCCGGCGCGTCGTGCGCCGCGGCACCCCCACGGTGCTGGCCGGCGGCACCGAGGCGTCGCTGTCGCCGTACGCGCTGGCCTGCCAGTCCGTCGGCGGGCGCCTGTCCCCGGCACGCGACCCGCGCGCCGCCTACAAGCCGTTCGACGCGGCCACCACCGGGCAGGTCCTCGGCGAGGGCGGCGCGGTGCTCGTCGTGGAGGACGCCGAGCAGGCCGCCGAGCGCGGCGCCCCGCAGGTGTACGGCGAGATCGCCGGCTACGCCGCCACCCACGACGCCTCCTCGCCCTCGGACCCGCTCAGCGACCCCGTCCAGTACGCGCGCGCCATGCGCCGGGCGATGGACGACGCCGGCGTGGGCCCGGACGACGTGGACTTCGTGCTCGCGGACGCCGCCGGCGTTCCCGAGCTGGACACCGCGGAGGCCGAGGCGCTGCGCACCGCGTTCGCCGGCCGGCGCTCCCCGGTGCCGGTCTCGGCGCCGCAGGGCCTGGTGGGCCGCCTCAGCGTCGGCGGCTCGGCGCTGGCGGTGGCGACGGCCCTGCTGTCCATCCGCGACGGCGTCGTGCCGGCGGTGGGCAACCTCGAGACCCCGTCCGCCGCCGCGCACGGCCTGGACCTGGTCACCGCCCCGCGCGAGACCCCGGTCTCCACCGTGCTCGTCGTCGCCCGCGGGCTCGGCGGCTTCAACAGCGCCGTGGTGCTGCGGCGCCACGAGGGGGCCGGCGCGTGAGCGGGCCCGGTGCGCCGGCTGCGGGCGGGCCGGTGCGCACGATGCTGCGCATGCGGGCCCGCCCCGGCTGCGAGGAGCAGTTCGTCGCCGCCTGGCGGGCGGCCGCGGCCGAGATCAGCCGCGTGCCGGGCAACCTGCGCCAGGAGCTGATGCGCAGCGAGACCGAGGAGCGCTGGTTCGCCATCGCCAGCGACTGGACCGACCGCGAGGCCGCCACCGCCTTCGGGCGCAGCAGCGCCCGGGAGAACCTCACCGAGTCCCTGCGCGACCTGCGCGAGGACGCCGCCCGGGAGGTGTTCACCGTGCTCGACCAGGTGGAGGGGCGGGCCGCCGGCGGGGACGCCGCCGGGGCCGGCGACGCCTCCGCGCAGACCCCCGCCGAGGACCCCGCGGCCGCGCCCGCGCAGGCCGCGGCCACCGCGAGCACCGCGAGCACCGCCCCGGTCGTGACCGGGGCGGTGCGGGTGGACATCTCCACCTCCGTCAAGCCCGGCGAGGAGGAGGCGTTCGAGCGCGCCTACCTCGTCGTCGCCGGCCGCGTCGGCGGCAAGGGCGGGCACCTGCGCGAGGAGCTGCTGCACGACCCCGAGACCGGCCGCTACCACCTCTTCGCGGAGTGGGAGTCGGCCGAGGGGTTCCGCCAGTGGGTCGAGGACCCCGCGCACCTGGCGGACTCCGCGTCCCTGGCGCGCTGGCTCTCCGTCGACTTCCAGCGCACCGTCTACGAGCTGCGCCGGCGCCCCGCCGTGGGCGCCGGCGACCCGCACCGCTGGGACCTGCAGCCCGGCGCGGTGCGCGTGGACATCTCCACCTCCGTCGCCCCCGGCGAGGAGGAGGCGTTCGAGCGCGCCTACGCGCTCGTGGCCGAGCGCGTCGGCGGCAAGGGCGGGCACCTGCGCGAGGAGCTGCTGCGCGACCCGGAGACCGGCCGCTTCCACATCGTGGCCGAGTGGGCCGACGAGCAGCGCTTCCGGCAGTGGGTCGAGGACCCCGCGCACCTGGCCGACTCCGGCCCCCTGGCGCGCTGGCTCTCGGTCGACTTCCAGCGCCGCATCCTGCCGATCAGGCAGCGACCCGCCGTGGGCGCGGCCGGGTCGGGGGAGTCGACCCCCGCCGCCCCCGCCGCCCCCGCCGCCCCCGCCGCCCCCGCCGCGAGCACCGCGACGGGCACCGCGGCCACCGCGCCCGCGGCCCTGCTGAGCACCGAACCCACCCCGGTGCAGCAGCCGGTCCCCGCACCGGCGGCCGTGGTGCGCGAGACCGTCCCGGCGCCCTCGCACGTGGCGGTGCCCACCGCGGGGCGCGACGCGTCGGGGCCGGAGGTCCTCGTCGTGGGCGCCGGTCCGGCCGGCATGACCCACGCCCTCGAGCTCGCCCGGCGCGGGGTGCACGTGCGCCTGGTCGACAAGCGCGCCGAGGCCTCCACCCAGGCCGACAAGGCCATCGGCATCCACTGCCGCACCATGGAGATCTGGGAGCGCCAGGGCATCGTGGCGCAGGCCATCGACGCGGGCGTCTGGCTGCACGGGCAGACGGTCTTCGTCAACGGCGTGCAGACCCACCAGACGGACTGGTCCGACCTGGAGGAGCTGCCGTACGCCCACCTGGGCCTGCCGCAGTACGAGACCGAGCGGCTGCTCACCGGGGCGCTGGAGGCCGCCGGCGTGCGCGTCGAGCGCGGCCTGGAGCTGCTGACGTTCGCGCAGGACGCCGACGGCGTCACGTGCGTGCTCGGCTCCGAGCACGGCGAGGAGGTCGTGCGCACGCAGTACCTCGTCGGCTGCGACGGCGCCCACAGCGCCGTGCGCTCGGGCCTGGGGCTGACGTTCGAGGGCGGGCTGTCGATGTTCCCGCAGCTGTTCATGCTCGGCGACGTCGACCTGGACTGGGACATGCCCTCGGGCCACCTGCTGCGCTTCGTGCGCATCGAGGAGGACGGCGACTTCACCGGCATGCTCGTGTGCGTGCCGCTGAAGGGGCGCAACCGCTACCGCGTGGCCACCATGGCCCCGCAGCGATTCGTCGAGGCCGTCGGCACCGGCGTCGTGCCGGCCGGGTTCTGGCAGGAGTACGACCCGCCGGGCCTGGCCGACATCCAGGAGGTCGTCGACGAGCTCGCCCCGGCGGGCACCACGGCGAGCAACCTGCGCTGGTCGTCCATCTTCCGCATCAAGCACGGCATCGTGGACCGCTACCGCGACGGGCGGATCTTCGTGGCCGGAGACGCCGCGCACCTGCACCCGCCGGCCGGCGGGCAGGGGATGAACACCGGCATCCAGGACGCCTGGAACCTCGGGTGGAAGCTGGCGCTGGCGGTGCGGGGCCTGGCCTCCGACGGGCTGCTCGACAGCTACGAGGCGGAGCGGCGCCCGGCCGGGCGCGCCATCGTCGACCGCGCCGTGAGCATGGCGTTCACCGACGAGATCGACATGGACGACGCCAAGGCGCAGTTCCTGCTCGAGATGCAGATGACGATGAACTACGCCGGCAGCCCGCTGGTCGGCGAGTCCGTCGCCGGGGAGCTCTCCGGCCCCGAACCCGGGCACCGCGCCCCGGACGTCACCGGCCTGCGCCGGTTCGGCGTCGCCCACGAGGAGCGGCTGTTCGACCTGCTGCGCTCGACGCGCTCGGCGCTGCTGCTGTACGCCGACGCCTCGGTCGACGAGGAGGGTTTCCTGCAGCTGGAGAAGCTCGGCGACGCCGCGCGCACCGCGGCCGCCGGCGAGCTCGACGTCCACCTGCTCGTCAGCCCCGACGCCGTCGTGCCGACGGGCCTGGCGCACGCCGTGCACCGCGACGCGCGCGGCGCCTACCGGGACGCCTACGGCGTGAGCGGCGCGGCCGCCCACGTGGTGCGCCCCGACGGCCACGTCGGTTTCCGCTCCGCGCCCGCCTCGCTGCCGGCGGTCCTGGAGCACCTCGCGCTGGTCTTCGCCTGAGACCGGTGCACGACCGACGCCACGACGAGGTGGTGCAGGACGACGGGTGCGCCACCCCCCTCGCGGGGGTGGCGCACCCGTCGCCGTCCCCGGCCGGGCCGGCGCCCGGACGCCCGATGCTGCTGCGCGCCCTCCTGCCGCCGGGCGCGCGGGCGGTGGAGGTCGACGGGGACGTCGAGGCGGCGGGGGAGGGCGCGGCGCCGGTGGAGCTGGCGGCGGTGGCCGCCGCGCGCCCGGAGCGCCGGGCGGAGTTCCTCACCGGCCGCTGGTGCGCCCGCGAGGCGCTGCGCGCCCTCGGCCTGCCCGCCGCGCCGGTGCCGCCGGGGGTGCGCCGCGCCCCCGTGTGGCCGGCCGGCGTGGTCGGCAGCATCACCCACTGCGCCGGCTACCGGGCGGCCGTGGTGGCGCACCGGCGCGACGTCGTGGCCCTGGGCGTGGACGCCACCCCCCACGAGCCGCTGCCCGAGCGCGTCCTGGCGGCCGTGGCGGACCCGGACGAGCGCGAGCACCTGGCCGAGCTGGCGCCGCTGCTGCCCGGGGTGCACGCCGACCGGGCCCTGTTCAGCGCCAAGGAGTCGCTGATCAAGGCGTGGTCCGCCCTCGACCCGGACTGGGCGGGGTTCTCCGCGTTCCGGGTGCGGCTGGACGCGCAGGGCGCCTTCAGCGCGCACGGCCCGCGCGGGGCGCTGCTGGCCGGCCGCTGGGGCGTGGCCGCCGGGCTGCTGGGCACGGCGGTCGTCGTGCCGGCGGTGCCCGCCGTGCCCGCGGCGCGCACCCGTCCCGCCCGGGTGAGCGCTCCCCCTCGCGGGTGAACGACTCGTCACGCACGGTTTCGGAGAACCGCTTGCGCACGCCTCGAACGGGGGAGAACACTCGTCCACGGATCGCCGTACCGGGGGGTACGAGGCGACCGGTCGACGATCTCCGGGGGTTGCTGTGAAGCGGACGACGCGTGTTCTGGGCGCGGTGGCGGCGGGTTCCGCGCTGGTGCTGGGCGGTGGGGCGGTGGCGCAGGCGGCGCCGTCCCCCGAACCGCTGGTGACGTACAGCGGGCGGACCAGCACCTGCCCGACCGAGGTGAGCGCCGAGCACCCGCTGTGCCGGGTCGCCTCCTTCGGCACCCGCTACGAGGAGGGGCGCAGCGTCGTGTTCGTGGAGCTGACGACCGAGGCGCACGACCCGGACCCGAGCGACCGCGACGGCAAGACGTACCTCAGCGACGTGCTGTGCGACGGGCCCGTGTCGGTGCGCCGGCGCGGGAGCACCGCCTCGCTGCGCGCGCGGTTCACGACCTGCGACGTGGCGCTGGGGGACGCCCCCGCGGGCCGGTACTCGTGGACCGCCTCGGTGGACACCGCGGCGGTCAGCGCGCGGACGCGCGTGAACCGCACCACGTACGGGTACAGCCTGTTCGCCGCCGTGGAGCCGGTGCTGTGAACCGCGCCCGCCGGGCGCCCGGTGCTGCCCGGGCGCCCGGCGGGAACGGCGAGCGGCCTCAGTAGCGCAGGCCCGCGCCGATCCGGAACAGCGGCGCGGCGCTGTCCGCCGGCAGGTCGGGGCGCTGCGCCTCCACCGCCGCCATCGACGAGGGCAGCTCGAACGGCAGCCTCCCGCGCGGCTCGGCCGTGCCGCGCACCACCTGGGCCAGCGCCTCGTCGGTGATGCCGAAGTCGGCCAGCAGGGCGTCCGCCTCCGGCAGCAACCGGGTCAGCACCGCCGGGCGGTCCATGTACACCGAGACCACGGTGGGCAGTCGCGCGCTCAGCGCCGCGATCGCGTCGAAGTCCGGCTGCCCGGGTTCGAACGCGAGGTTCCCCTCGTGCTGCATCCGGCCGAAGACGTACTGCGGGTGCAGCGTCTCGTACGGGGTGCCGGTGCGCGCCAGGGCCACGTCCGCCTCCTGCGGGGTGTCGACGACCGTCAGGCCCGCGCTCTCGGCGGCCTCCCGGGACACCCCGTGCAGGTACACCCTGGTGCCCGCCGCCAGCGGCAGCAGGCCCTTCCCGCCCCTGCCGCCCTTCCGGCCCGCCTCGCCCCTGCGGCCCGCCTCGCCCGCCCGGCCCGCCTCGCCGGCGGCCGCGCGCCCGTGCTCGCCCCGGCCCGGGCGGGTCGAGGCGTTGGCCAGCAGCACCGTGGCGTCCTGCTGGGCCCGCGTGGCCGCCGCCTGGAACTCCGCCCTGCCCACCGTGCGCTCCGCCTCGGCGGGGTCGACGTAGGGGTCCTCGAACAGGCCCTGCGCGAACTTCTGCTGCAGCACCCTGGCCACGGAGCGGTCCACGCGCTCCTCGCTCACCAGGCCGTCCGCCACGGCCTGCACGATCGCCGCGGGGTCGTCCGTGCCGCCGAACTGGTCCACGCCGGCGGCGATGCCCTTGGCGAAGCGCTGCACGCGCGTGAGCTGCTCCACGCCCCAGGGCGCGCCGAAACCGACGAAGCTGGGCTGCTGGCCGGGCGGGGCGCCCTCCAGGCAGGCGTCCACGCAGTCCTCGGTGATGCCCCAGTCGCTGAGGACGACGCCCTCGAAGCCGTAGCGCTCGCGGAGCAGGTCGGTGAGCAGCTGCCGGTTGTACCCGGCGGCCACCTGCTCCAGCGGCGCACCGTCCACGGTGGCGCCGCGCACGATCGAGTACGTGGGCATCACGCCGGCCACGTCCGCGTCGAAGGCGCCCTGGAACGCGTCCAGGTGGGTGCGGAAGGCGTCGTCCGAGCCGAAGACCGCGTACTTGCCGTAGGGGTTGTGGCTGTCGAAGCCGTCCTCCGCGGCGCCGTACCCGCCCCAGTGCTTGACCACCGCGAGCACGCTGCGCCCACCGATCCCGCGCCCGCCCTGGAACCCGCGCACGTACTCGCCGGCCATGCGCTCGACCACCGCCGGGTCCTCCCCGAAGGTGCCGTTGATGCGCGACCAGCGCGGTTCGGTGGCCAGGTCCGCCTGCGGGGACAGGGCCGTGGTGATGCCCACCGAGCGGTACTCGCGGCGCGCGACGTCGCCGAAGCGCCGCACCAGGCCGGGGTCGCGGGTGGCGGCCAGGCCCAGCGGTTCGGGCCACTGCGAGAACGAGCCCGCCGGCACGCTCGCGCCGGCCACGGACTGGAAGTGGTTGCGCGGGTCGGTGCTGATCGTCAGCGGGATGCCCAGCCGGCCCTCCGCGGCGATGTCCTGCAGCGCGTTGTTCTGCTCCGCGAGCACCCGCGCCGGGCCGCTGAGGCGGGTCAGCAGGCTGGTCACGCCGCGCTCGAGGACCAGCTGCCGCGCGGCCGGCTCGTCGTAGGCGGGGGTCGCGCCGGGCGGGCCCCACGGCACCGGCGCGGTGCCGTGCACCATCGTCGCCGCCTTCTCCGCGAGGTCCATCTCCGCCACGAGGTCGGCGGCGCGCTGCGCGGGCCGGCGGCGCCAGTCCTCGTAGGGGTCCAGCGCGCCGTCGCGGTCGTGGTCCTTGAAGGTCAGGCCGCCGACGGTCAGCAGGGGTGTCGTGCCGGGATCCAGGTGCGCCTGCCCGCGGGCGCCGGCCGTCGCGGGCTGGACGAGCAGCGAACCGGTCACGAGCGCGGCCACGCCCAGGGCGCGGCTCCGAGACGTCCGAGTGGTCATGCGAGCTCCTCCGACGGGGCGGGGCACCGTCACCCCGCCGACGCCGCCGACGCTAAGCACCCGCCGCGCAGCCGTGCGCGGCTTCGCCGCCACGTGTCAGGGACCCGACTCGGGGACCCGGCGGCTCAGCCGGCCGCGCCGCCCCCGGCGGCCAGCCGCTCCAGCTGCGCGGCCACCTCCTCGGCCCCCGGCATCGCCGCCACCCGCCGGGCCGCCTCGCGGGCCCGCCGCCCCCACCCGGGCGCGCCCAGCAGGTCCGCGGCCGCCCCGTGCACCGCCGCGCTCGTGACCTCCTGCGGCCCCAGGGAGAGACCGCACCCGCTGCCGACGGCGGCGCGCGCGTTGAGGAACTGGTCGTGCGCGCGCTGCGGCAGCACCAGCTGGGGGCGCCCCGCCGCCAGCGCCCCGAGGAAGGTGCCGCTGCCGCCGTGGTGCACCACCGCGTCCACGCGCGGCAGGACGCGGTCGGCCGGGACGAAGGCCACCGGGTGCACGCGCGGGTGCGGCGGGCCCAGCTCGGCGGGGTCCAGGTCCGGTCCCAGCGCGACCAGCACGTCGACGTCCAGCCCGGTCAGCCCCGCCAGCACGGTGCGCAGCGTGGCCGACTCGCGGGTGGAGACGGTGCCCAGGGTCACGTACACCACCGGGCGCGGGCGCGGGTGCGCCCGCAGCAGCTCCGGCAGCGGCAGGCCCGGCTCGCTCCACGCCGCCGGCCGCAGCGCCGCGCTGCGCGGCGCCCGCGCCACCTGCGGCGCCCGCGCCACCTGCGGCGGCTGCGGCACCTCGGGCGGTTGCGGCACCGCGGGCGGCCACACGTCCAGGTGCAGCGCGCCGGCCAGCCCGGGCGGCACCGGGCCGCCCCCCGTAGCGCCCCAGCTGCGCTCCAGCTCGCGGTCGAACTCCTCGCGCATCGGCGGCGGCATCCGCGGGCCGATGCCGTGCCGCACGGCCGGCACCCCCGCGCGCACCGCGGCCAGCGCCGCCCCGGCCGCCATCTCCTCGTACAGCAGCAGCTCGGGGACCAGCGCCTCGAGCACCGGTGCGAGCTCGACGGCCAGCGCGGTGGCCAGGACGCCGGCGAACATGGCCACCGCGAAGCGCCAGCGCTCGCCCGGCGCCAGGCGGCGGAAGTCCACGCCGCTGCGCAGGACCTGCTGCGCGGCCTCCTCGGTGCTCACGCCCAGCGGGTGCGCCTCCCAGCCCTGCCGCTGCAGGCGGTGCGCCGCCCGGTCCCCGGTGGCCAGCACGACGCGGTGCCCGCGCGCGCGCAGCGCCTCGGCGATCGGCATCACCGGGTACAGGTGCCCCAGCGCCGGCAGGGCGGTGATCAGGACGCGCACGGCGGACCCCCGGGTGGCTTGCTGGATCGGTGGCCCAGGGTTACCACCGCGCGGTGCCCGGCGTCGCCGCCGCGCGGGCCCGGCGTCAGGGACCTGCCCGCGGGAGTCTCAAGTCCGCCGCCGGGCCGCCCGAAGCAACTCCCCACGGCGCGAACCCGCGCGCCGACGAGCTCGGGGGAGTTCACGCAGTGAAGATCAGCAAGGCCGTCGCCGCGGCCGGCGTGCTCGGCGTCGTGGGTCTGGGCGCGGTCGCGCCCGCCCACGCCGCCGAGCAGCGGGCCACCGCCACCGCCACCGTCTCCGTCTCCGGCACCACCGCCACCGCCACGACGCGGATCTCGGTCACGCCCGGGGCCACCGTCCAGCGCGTGGGCGTGTGCGCCCGCAGCGCCACCGGCCAGAACGTCGACTTCCCGCTGCGCGCGGACGTCGCGCTGAGCCCGACGGCCACCACCGTCACCGCCAGCAGGAGCCTGGCGGCCGGCACCTACACGTACTTCACCTGCCTGCAGGCCGGCGGGACCTGGTACAAGGTGGGCACCGACAAGACGTTCACCGTCGCCTCGACGAGCGCCACCCCGCCGGTGACCGCGAACCCGCGGCCGGTCTCGCCCACCCCGGTGCCGACGCCCACGCCGACGCCCACGCCGACGCCCACGCCGACCACCTCGCCGGTGGCCACCACCGCGGTGCCGCGCGGGGACCTGCCGGGCTGGAAGCAGGTGTTCAGCGAGGACTTCACCACCCCGGTGGCCACCGGTTCCTTCCCCGGCGCGGCGTACGCGTCGAAGTGGACCGGTTACGACGGTTTCAAGGACACCGACAAGCGCGGCCTGTACGCGCCGGGCAAGGTCCTGTCCGTCCACGACGGCGTGCTCGACATGCACCTGCGCACCGAGGGCGGCGTGCCGCTGGTCGCCGCGCCGGTGCCGCTGGTGGACGGGAAGTGGTTCGGTCAGACGTACGGGCGCTACTCCGTGCGCTTCAAGGCCGACCCGGTGCCCGGGTACAAGACCGCCTGGCTGCTGTGGCCGGACGGCGACGACTGGAACAAGGGCGAGATCGACTTCCCCGAGGGTGGCCTGGACGGCACGATCCACGCGTTCAACCACTGCGTGGGCAACCCCACCGCGAACTGCCTCGCGGTGGACACCGGCGCGCGCTACACCGACTGGCACACCGCCACGATCGAGTGGACGCCCAGCGGCGTGACGTTCTTCCTCGACGGCAAGAACCTGGGCACCTCCACCAGCGTCCCCACCTCCCCGATGCACTGGGTGCTGCAGACGGAGACGAGCGGTTCCGGCCCCTCGGCGACCGCCTCCGGGCACGTCCTCGTGGACTGGGCGGTGATGTACTCTCGCGCAGCATGAGGGGAACCGGCCTGCCGGCACGTCCACGGGACGCGGCAGGTCGGTCCGCCCGCCGCGGCGTGCGGTGGGTGGTGGCCCTGGTGGCCACCGCCGTCACCGCCGCCGTGGTGGGCGACGCGGTCGTCTCGCGCCGCTCGGCCGTGCCCGCACCGGCCGAACCCGCCGACTGGCGGCAGGTGTTCGTGGAGGAGTTCGACGACGACGTCCCGGTCGGGCAGTTCCCCGGCCCGCGCTACGCGAGCAGCTGGAGCGCCTACCCCTCGGGCTGGACGGACACCACCGGCCGCGGCGCGTACCGCCCCGAGCGGGTCGTCTCCGTGCGCGACGGGGTGCTCGACTTCCGGGTGCACGTCGACGACGGCCAGCCGGTGAGCGCCGCGCTGGTGCCGAGCCTGCCCACCTACGGGCAGACCCACGGCCGCTACGCGGTGCGCTTCCGCGCCGACCCGGTGCCCGGTTTCAAGCTGACGTTCCTGCTGTGGCCGGACTCCGAGCGCTGGCCCGACGACGGGGAGGTCAACTTCCCCGAGGGCGACCTCGACGGCACCTTCGGCGCGTTCATGCACCACGCCGACCCCGCCGGCGGGCAGGACCAGTTCGAGACCGGGCGCACCTTCGCCGACTGGCACACCGCGGTCGTGGAGTGGCGCCCGGGCGAGGTGCGCTTCCTGCTCGACGGGGAGCTGGTGGGCACCTCGACCACGAGCGTGCCCTCGCGCTCGATGCACTGGGTGCTGCAGACGGAGACCAGCACCACGCCGGGCCGCGAACCCCGGCCCGGCGCCGAGGGCCACGTGCAGGTGGACTGGGTCGCCGCCTGGAGCTACCGGGGCGCCGGCGCCGCCTGAGCGCCTGCGAGCGGTGCGCCCGCGAGAGGTGCGCCCGCCGCCCGCAGCTGCGCGTCCACGCGCTCGCGCAGCGCCGCGCTGCGCGCGCTGGAGAGCTTGCGCGCGAACCACGCCCGCGGCGCCCGCGCCGGCGGCGAGGTCAGCCGCCCGGGCAGCCCCGGCGGCGCGGCGCGCGCGGCGGCCAGCGCGGGCAGGTCCTCCTCCGTCAGCTCCGCCGGGTGGTGCGAACCGGCCGCCGGCCAGCGCTGGAACCACGGGGTGGCGTGGCAGTGGGCCAGCGCCGGCGCGCCGGTCAGCGCGGGGGAGCTGAGCATCGAGGCGGCGAAGCTCTCGTCGGGCACGAGCGTGCTGCGCCAGAAGCGCACCAGGTCCGGGCGCGCGTCCACCGCCGCCAGCAGCCGCACCACGTCGGCGCGGGCGTACACCTTCCACTGCGAGGAGGCGCGCAGCTGCAGCCCCGGCGGCAGCGCGCGCCGCCAGGGCAGGCGCAGCGGCACCGGGCCGGCGAAGAGCACGTCGTCGCCGCGGGTGAGGAAGCGGTGCGCGGTGCGCCAGCGGCCCCCGTCGGGGTTGCGCGGGGTGTCCCACGGCCGGTGCGGCAGCGGCACGCTGGCCAGGTACGACACGCCCTCCCAGGCCCGCAGCTCCTCCAGCAGCTCCTGCACCCCCAGCAGCGGGTAGTCCGCGCCGGAGAGCACCGCCACGTGCCCGGCCGCGGAGAAGCGCAGCGCGCTGCGCAGCGCGTCCAGCTCCACGCGCACCAGCGACCAGCTGTCCAGGGCCGCGGAGGTGCGCGGCAGCGCCCGCACCCGCCCGCCCCAGCCGCGCACCATGCGCCCGGCCTCCTCGTCGGGGGCCTTGGCGTCGCAGTGCAGGACCACCGGCACGTCCTCCAGCGCCGAGACGAGGGCGCGCACGTGCTCGGCGTCGCGGTGCGCCATGACGACGGCCGCCAGCGACACGTCCCGCTCCTCCCCGCCGCAGCGCGGCCGCCCCGGTCGCCCGTCCCCGCTGGTGACGGACGCGGCGACCGTACGGCGGCCGGGCCGCCGCCGAGCGCGGGGCGGGCGGTCCCGGCGGGGATCTGCCAGCGCGCACGGCTGCGGGCCCGCCGCCTCCTCTGGTCCGATGGTCGCGTGACAGCCGGCACCGGGACGAGCACCGCAGGAGAGCCCGGGGCGAGCACCGAGCGCACCGTGGAGAACGTCGTCCCGGTGGCTCGGTCCGCCCCGGCGAGCACCTCCGGCCCCGCGAGCACCTCCGGCCCCACCACCTCCGGCCCCACCACCTCCGGCACCGCCACCTCCAGCCCCGCCACCCCCGGCCCCGGGACCACGGGCCGCGCCGGCGCCCGGCCGGCGACCGGCCGGCACCGCGCGCCGCAGGGCTCCCCGCTGCCCGTCCCCGTCGGCCCCGCGGGCGGGCGCCACCGAGCCGCACCGCCGACCGGCGGCGCGGCCACCGGCTCCGCCCGTCCCGCGGGCGCGGGGCTGTTCGGGCGCAGCCTGCTGTACACGGTCGTCGCCGCCGCCCAGCTGGTCACGGGCGCGCTGGTGGCCCCCGTGCTCGCCCACGTCCTCGACGACCCCGCGCAGGTCGGCCTGCTGGCCGCGGCGATCGCCCTGCACCAGCTGCTGGTGGTCCTCGCCCTGGTCGGGCTGGACCAGGCCGTGGTGCTCCAGCGCGCCGAGGACGGCCACGACCGCGACGTGCGGGCGCTGGCCGGCGGGGCCGTGGTCGTGGTGACCGCGGTGACCGCGCTGCTGTGGGGCACCGCCGGCTGGTGGGCGCCGCTGTTCGGCTTCCCCGCCGGCACCCTGACCGGCGCCGGCATCGTGCCGACCACCGTGTGGTGGACGGTGCCCGCCGCCGGCGTCATGGTCACCCTCGGGCTGCTGCTGGCCGCCGACCGCCTGCGCGCCTACACCGTCGTCAGCGTGCTGGCCGCCTTCGGCGGTCAGCTCGCCGGGCTCGGCGCGGTCCTGCTGCTCGGCGGGGGGGCCGGCACCTACGCGTGGGGCCTGCTGGGCGCGGACCTGCTCGCCGCCCTCGTCGGCTGGCGCCTGACCCGCCCGAGCTGGCGCCGGGCGCTGTCCCCGCGCCTGATGCGCCCCGCCCTCGTCTTCGGCGCCCCCCTGATGCTCAGCTCGCTGTCGGTGTTCGTGCTCAACGCCGGCGACCGCGTCGTCGTGCAGCGCCTGGCCGGGCCCGCGGAGCTGGGCCGCTACCAGGTCGCCTACACGGTCGGCTTCCTGGCGGTGCAGCTCATCGTCGTGGCCGGCAACTCCTGGCTGCCGCGCTTCGCGGCCGTGCGCGACGACGCCGAGCGCCGCGCCCTGGTGGGCACCACCCGCGACAGCGTCTACGCGCTGCTGACCCCCGTGCTGCTCGGGGTGGCGCTGGCCGCCCCGGTCGTGCTCGTCGTGGCCGCCCCGGCCTCCTTCCGCCCGCGCGACCTGCTGCTCGTGGTCGTCCTCGTCGCGGTCAGCGCCTACCCGGTGGCCGCCTCCACCGCCAGCGGCCGCGTCCTGGTCACCGAGCGGCGCACCCGGGCCCTGGCCGTCTCCACCGCGCTGGCGGCCGTCCTCAACGTCGTGCTGAACCTGCTCCTGGTGCCGCTCGCCGGGATCGCCGGCGCCGCCGCGGCCACCGCGGTGGCGTACTCCGCGCAGGCGCTGGCCCAGCGCTGGGCGGTGCGCTCGCGGCCCGGGCCGTGGCCGGCCACACCGCCACGGGTGCTGCTCGAGGGCGGCGCCGTCACCGCCGCCGTCCTGGCGCTGGCGGCCCTGCCGGCCACCGCCCTGCTCGACGGGGCCCGCTTCGCGCTGGCCCTGGCGTGCCTGCCGTGGTGCCTGCAGCGCCTGCGCCGGGCGAGGGCGCTGTGAGCGCGCTGCGCGAGCTGGCGCCGGGCGGGGCGCCGCAGCCGCCGGCGCGCCACCGCGCCGGCGAGCGCCCCGCCGTGCCCGCGCCCCGCCTGCTCGCCCTGGCCGGCGCGCTGCTGCTGGCCGTCCTCGTGCCCGGCGCCGCCAGCGCCGGCGTGCAGCTGCCGGGCCGCTCGCTGCTGGCCGTGCTCTTCGTGGTGTGCGTGCCCGGGGTGCCGCTGGCGCTGGCCGCGGGCCTGCGCGACCGCGCGCTGACCTGCGCGCTGGCCCTGGCGGCCGGCCCGGCGTGGGCGGTGCTCGCCGGCACCGTCGCGATCGCGCAGGGCTGGTGGGCGCCGGTCGCCTCCGCGTGGGTCGCCTCGGCCGTGGCGCTGGCCGCCACGCCGCTGGCCCTGCGCGCCACCCCGCCCGCCGCCCGCCCCGCGACCCGTCCCGCCGCCGCTGCGCGGCCGCCGGCCCCGCTCGCGCACCGCGCCCTGGCCGGCGCGGGCCTGCTGCTCGCCGGGCTGCTGTGGTGGTCCGGCACCCACCACGTGCGCCTGGACGAGGCAGGCGCCCTCGGCCTGCTGCCGGTGGTCGGCTGGCGCGTGGTGCTCGCCGTGGTCCTGCTCGCCTGCGCGAGCGCCTGGGCGCTGACGCGGCCGCGGCCGGACACCCCGCTGCTCGTGGCCGCCGCCCTGCTGCTGGCCGCGATCGCCTACACCACCGCCGCCGTCGCCGACGGCAGCGGCAGCGTGCCGGTGGGCTGGGTGCACGTCGGCTTCGCCGAGCAGATCACCCTCACCGGCACCGTGCCCGGCGGCGTCGACGCCCGCTTCAGCTGGCCCGGGTTCTTCGCCGCGGCCGCCCAGCTGGCCGCCCTGTCCGGCGCGCCGGACGCGCGCGCCTTCCTCGTGGCCGCCCCGGTGGTCCACACGGCGCTGGCGCTGCCCGGCCTGTTCGTCGTGGCCCGAGCCGTCACCCGCTCGGTGCGCTGGGCGTGGGTGGGGGTCTTCTGCCACCTGCTGGCGAACTGGTACCAGCAGGACTACTTCGCCCCGCAGGCGATCGCCTTCGTCGGCTACGTGACCGTGCTGGCCGTGGCGCTGCGCCTGCTCGACGGCGCCGCCGTGCCGCGCCCGGCGGGCGCCACCCGCACCGCCCGCGCGCTGCAGGTGGTGCGCAGGGTGCCGGGCCTGCCGACGGGGGAGACGGCCGCGACCGTGCGCCGCACCTGGTTCCTCGTGGTGCTCCTCGCCCTGGCCATCACCGTGGGCCACCAGCTCACGCCCCTGGCCCTCATCGCCCAGGCCGCGGTGCTCGCGCTGACCGGGCTGACGCGCTTCCGGCTGCTCTGGCTGGTCACCGGCGTGACCCTGGCCGGCTGGTTCGCCCACGGCGCCACCGACTACTGGACCGGGCACCTGGTCTCGGTGCTCGGCGAGATCGGCCGCCCCGGCGACTCGCTGGACGCCGGGGTCGGCGCCCGGCTGGTCGGCGACCCGCTCTACCAGCGCGCGCAGTTCGCGCGCATGGCCTCCTCCGGGCTGCTGTTCGCCCTGGGGGCTGCCGGGTTGCTGGTGCTGCGCCGCCGGCGCGTCGCGCTGGCGCTGGCCGGCACCGCGCTGGCCCCCTTCGGCCTGCTGCTCGTGCAGAGCTACGGCGGCGAGGTCCTCATCCGCTGCTTCCTGTACGCCTCGCCGCTGCTCGCCCCGCTGGCCGCGGTGGCGCTGCGCCGGGCCCTGGCCGGTACCCGGGCCCTGGCCGGCGACGGGCGCGCCGCGCGGCTGGCGCGCCGGGTGCCCGCGCCGCTGGCGCTGGTGCCGGTGCTCGTGGTCGCCTCCCTGGGGCTGGTGCTCACCCGCGGCCTGAACGTCTCCTTCGAGCGCACCCCGCCGGGGCAGCGCGCCGCCTCCGAGGAGGTGTACGCCCTGGCCCGCGCCGGCGACGCGGTCGGCCTGCCCAACGGCACCGGCCTGTCGCCGTACCTGCGCATCACCGAGGTCGACGTCGCCTACCTCGACCCCGACCGCTGCGACACCGGGCCCGGCCCGGCGTGCACCCCCGACGGCGACCCGCGGTTCCTGCTGGTCAGCTCCACCCAGGACCGCTACGGGCAGCTGCTGCAGGGCCGCCCGGCCGGGTGGGTGTGGGACCTGGCGCGGGCGTGGGCGGACGAGGGGTACGCGGTGGTGCTGCGCACGCCGGACGCCTGGTTGCTGGAGCGGCGCGCGCTGCCGGGGGTGACCCGGTGAGCGGCGCGGTGGTCTCGGCCCTGAGCGGCTGGCTGGGCGTGCTGCTGCTCGTGGGCGCCGTCGGGTGCGCCGTGGCCGCCGACGCGCTGCGCCAGGGCACCTCGCCCTCCGGCGGCACCGCCACGGCGCGCCCCGCGGTGCGCCGCTGCACCCGCGCCGCCCTGGCCCTGACGGTGGCCGCCGCGGCCGCCGTGGTCGTGCGCTTCCTCGACGTGCTCGTGCTCTGACCGCCGGGGCGGTGCGGCCGCACCCGGGGCCGCACCACCCGGCCGGCCCGCCCCCCGACGCGCCGGCCGGTGCCGCCGGTGGTGCCGGGGGACGGGGACGTGCTCACCCGGCGAGCCCGAAGCCGACGCCGGTGAGCTCCTCGGAGACCGTCCACAGGCGGCGCGCCAGGCCGGGGTCCCGGGAGCGCCGTGAGCGGCCGATCAGCGTGGCGCCGCCCCGCATGTGCATCGCGCGCTCGGGGCCGGTGAAGGCGCCCGGCGGGACGTCGGCGGTGGCGGCGAACAGCACCGGCAGCGCGCCCTCGTCCGGGCTCTGGGCCAGGTGGCGGGTGAGGAACCGGTCGAGGGCCCGGCTGCTGCCGTTCGTCATGCCGGTGGAGACGAGACCCGGGTGCGCCGCGACGGCGAGGACGGGGGAACCCGCGGCGGTCAGCCGCCGCTGGAGCTCGGTGGTGAACAGCAGGTTCGCCAGCTTCGACGCCGCGTAGACCCTGGACTCCCGGTACGGGGTGCGCTCGTGGTTCGGGTCGTCGAGGTCCAGCCGGGCGGACCGCTCCGCCTGGGAGGACAGCGTCACGACGCGGCCGGTGGTGCGCGGCAGGAGCAGGTTGGTCAGGGCGAACGGGCCGAGGTGGTTGGTCCCGAACTGCAGCTCGAACCCGTCGGCGGTGCGCCGCCGCTCGCGCACGGAGACGCCGGCATTGTTGACGAGCAGGTCGAGCGGTTCGTCCCAGGCCGCGGCGAAGGCGTGGACCGAGGCGAGGCTGGCGAGGTCAAGGGGGCGGACCTCGACGCGGCCGGGCATCGCGGTCGCGGCCCGGGCGCCCTTGTCGAGGTCGCGGACGGCGAGGACGACGCGGGCCCCGCGGGCGGCCAGGGCCCGGGCGGTGGCGGCGCCGATCCCGCCGCTGCCCCCGGTGACGATCGCGGTGCGGGTGGACAGGTCGGGCGTCGCCGACGTGGTGGGTGCGGGCACGAGCCCGACAGTAGACGCTGCCTACTTTCTAGTCAATGCCTACTGCGGGTGTAGGCTCGGGCGGTGACCCGGCAGTCGTTCCACCACGGCAACCTGCGCGCGGTGCTCCTGGAGCAGGCGGAGCGGGCCCTGCGCGAGAGCGGCGTCGACGACCTGTCCCTGCGCGACCTCGCCCGGCGCGCGGGCGTCAGCCACGGGGCGCCGCGCAGCCACTTCATCGACCGGCAGGCGCTGCTGGACGCCCTCGCCGAGCGGGGTTTCGCCCGGCTGACCGAGGACGTGACCGCCGCCGGCGCCGGGCACCCGGACGACCTCGCCGGACGCCTGCGCGCGGTCGCGGGCGCGTACGTGCGCTTCGCCGTCACCGACGCCGCGCTCATGGAGCTGATGTTCTCCGCCAAGAGCGGCTCGCCGGCGGCGGGGGTCTCGGCGGCGGCCGGCCGGCTGTTCTCGGCGTTCGACGAGCTCTTCCACGCCGACTTCGCGGCGGGCCGGTTCCGCAGCGCCGACCCGACCCGCACGAGGCTGCTCATCGCCGCGGTGGTGCAGGGGGTGGCGTCCTTGATCGTCTCCGGCCGGATCCCGCAGGAGCACGGCGACGGGGTCGTGGACGAGGCCGTCGGACTGCTCCTGGCCGACGGGCGCCACCCCGACCGCTGAGCCGGCCCGCAGCGCCGTGCGCGGTCGTGCCGCGCTGCTCCAGCGCCCGCGGCGTCAGCGCCCGCGGTGTCAGCGCCCGCGGCGGCGGGCCCGCGCGTACAGCAGCGGACCGACCAGCATCCCCGCGAGCTCGCGCACCAGCAGGTCCGCGGCGCGCACCCCCTCCGAACCCCTCCCGGGCGCCTCGCCGGAACCGGCGGCCTCCCGCGAGCTCGAGCCCACCCGCACCAGGCGCGCGGCCCCGTGCGGGGCGCAGCGCAGGAACTGCGCGCGGGTGCGACGGTCCACCAGGTGCTTGGCGTAGAACGCGGTCAGCCCCGTGCCGTAGCCGTACATCTGCCGGCGCAGCCCGTCGACGTCGGCGCGGTGGTGGTGCCACACCACCGCGGCCGGCTCGTAGGAGATCGCGCGCCCGCCCTGCAGGACCCGCACGAACGCGTCGAGGTCCTCACCGCCGCGCGTGGCCGCACCGGCGCCCAGCGCCTCGTCGAAACCCCCGAGCTGAAGCGCGAGGGCGCGGTCGACCGCGAAGTTCGCCCCCGTGCCGAACACGCCTGCCGCGTAGGGGTACATCGCGTCCTCGCCGCGCTGGGCGCCCATGTCGTACAGCCGCTGCGGGCGCACCTGCGCCCACGGCACCCGCCGGTCGAAGTACGCCTCCGGCGCCGTGCCGATCCCGGCGGTGGCCACCAGCCCGGTCACGCAGCCCACGTCGGCGCGGCGGGAGAAGCCCCGCACCAGCCCGTGCACCCACCACGGGTCCACGCGCACGTCGTCGTCGGTGAACGCCACCACCTCGCCGGTGGCCTCCGCCAGGGCGCGGTTGCGCGCGCGGGACAGGCCCGGGCGCGGTTCCAGCGCGTAGCGCACCCGCGGGTCCGCGGCGGCGGCGCGCTCGACGACCTCCCGCGTCGCCGCGCTCGAGGGGGCGTTGTCGACGACGAGGACCTCCAGCGCGCGGTACCGCAGGCGCCGCAGGCCCTCCAGGCAGCGCTCGAGGTCCGCCGGGCGCTCGCGGGTGCACACCGCCACGGTCACCCGCAGCGACTCGGGCACGTCGCGCAGCCGGCCGTCGGCCGGCGCCGGCAGGGGCGGGGGCATCTCCGCGCGCACCCGCCGGAACAGCTCGCCCACGTCCGTGCCCTCGCGCAGCGGACCGTGCGCGTAGCCCACCGGCTCGCCGTGCTCGCGCACCAGCAGCCGGTACGAGCGCGCGCCCGAGCGCGGGCTGGGCAGCTGCGCGGGGACCTCCGCCAGGTCCAGCTCGCCGCACCACACGGGCAGCTCCAGGACCCGCGGGCCCGTCGCCCCCCCGGCCGCGATCCCGGTCTCAGCCACGCGCCACCACCTTCCCCGTCGTGAAACCCGTCACCGTGCACACCAGGCCCACCAGCAGCGCCGCGGACTGCAGCAGCAGGGCCGGGTCGCCGGAGCGGGCGAAACCCGCCGGGCCGGCCAGCGCCGCGGCCGGCAGCGTGCGCAGCGCGTAGGAGCGCTCCGAGGAGAGCGCGTCGGTGCTGCCCACCGACCCGGCCACGATCGCCTTCGAGCGCCCCTCCCAGTAGCAGCGCCGCGCGAAGTAGCGCAGCGAGCGGCGCTCGGCGCGCACCCGGTGGCGCACCACGGCCGAGCGCTGGTGCACGATGCGCGCCCCCGGGCTGCGCCGGCGCACCCGGATGGACAGCTCCGTCTCCTCGCACCCCACCGGGTGGGTGCCCACGCGGCCGACGCCGTCGGGGAAACCCCCCACCGCCAGCAGCGCCTCGCGGCGGAAGCCCATGGCCGCGCCGATGGGGTTGCGCAGGTCCGCGCCGTCGGCGGGCAGGCCCTCGTAGCTGCACCCGACGACCCACAGGAACGGTCGCGGGAACCACGAGGGGCAGCCGGGGGAGTCCCAGGCGGCCTCGGCCCACCCGCCCACCCCGACCACGTCGCCGTCCTCGAACGGCCGGCACAGCGCCTCCACCCACGTCGCCTCGGGCACGGCGTCGTCGTCGAGGAAGAGCACCACGTCGCCGGTGGTGACGGCCGTGCCGTGGTTGCGCGCGCCCGAGAGCCCGCGCGGCCCGGCGTTCTGCACCACCCGCACCCCCGGCAGGCGCCGCGCGGCGGCCTCCACCAGCGGCGGGCAGTGGTCCACCACGAGGACCACCTCGTCCGGCACGCGGGTCTGCCGGCCCAGCGCGGTGCAGGCGGCCACCAGGTCGTCCAGGCGCTGCAGCGTGTACGCGCAGACCACGACGCTGACCGTCGCGGGACCCGTCGCCGCCGGAGCGCTCACGCGGCGCCCCCCGCCGCGAGCGGCAGGGCGGCGCCGCGGGCGGCGTGCGCCCTGCGGCTGCGCAGGTAGGCGGCCGGGCCGCGCAGCATCCCGCCCAGCTCCAGCACCACCATCCGGCGCGCCGCCGGGTCGCGCGGTGCGGGGGGTTCGGCGAGCACGGCGGGTCCGGCGGGCTCGGCTGGCACGGCGGGCCCGGCGGGCCCCCCGGCCCGGCGGGCGCGGCCCGGCAGCAGCCGGCGCAGCGTCTGGCGCGCCATGGTCGCCGCCGCCCCGGGGCCCAGGGCGGCCAGGGAGAGCAGGTGCGCGGGGTCGTGCAGCACCAGGGAGGTGAGCATGGCCGTGAAACCGGTGCCGTTGCCCACCAGCTGCCGCTCCAGCTCGGCGTCCTCGCGGCGGTGCGTGTGGTGCACCACCGCGGTGGGCTCGTAACCCAGCGCCCAGCCCTCGCCGAGCACGTGCACGAACGCCGCGAGGTCCTCGCCGCCGCGCGTGGGGGTGCCGGTGCCCAGGGCGACGTCGAAACCGCCGCGCGCGCGCAGCCCGTCGGTGCGGAAGGCCACGTTCGCACCGGCCCCGTAGGCGCCCACGCCGTACACGGCGATCGTGCGCAGCCGCTCGCCCTCGGGCGAGCGCACGTCGACCAGGCCGCGGCGCACGCGCCCGCGCCGGTCGCGCGCCGGGTGCAGCGAGACGGGCACGAAGCTGCGCGGGCCGCCGAAACCGCCGTAGTGGCGCTCGTAGCGCTGCTGGGCGGCGGTCTCCAGCTCCGCGGGCAGCACCAGGCCGGTGACGGCCTCCTCGGCCGGGCTCTGCGCGAAGCGGCGCGCGATCGCGCTCAGCCAGCCGGGGTCGACGGTCACGTCGTCGTCGGTGAAGGCGACGACCTCGCCGCGGGCCGCGCGCAGCCCGGCGTTGCGGGCGGCGGAGATGCCGGGCACCGCCTCGCGCACGACGCGCACGCCGGGGTGCTCGCGCAGCAGCTCCTCCAGCGGGTCCACCGCCGGGCGCCGGGGCCTGTTGTCGACCAGGACGACCTCCGCGTCGGGGTGGTCCAGCCGCGCCAGGCCCTGCAGGCACCGGCGCAGCTCCTCCACGCGGGCGACCACCGTGGGCACCACGACGGTGGCCGACGGCAGGCGCAGCGGCGGCCGCGGGACCGCGGGCGCGGCGGGCGCGCCGTCGCCGACGGCGCTGTGCGCGCTGGAGCGGGCCACGGCGGCGGCCACCCGGTCCGCGGTCAGCGGCAACCGCACGTCGACCGCGGTCAGCGGGCGCCCGTCCAGGCGCACCAGGACGTAGGCGCCGCCGGGGGCGCGACCGCCCGCGGCGCGCCCGCCGGTGCGGGCCAGGGCGTCGCGCACCGCGGCCAGCACGGCGGCGGTGACGTCGTCCCGGCGCGCGGAGCCGGCGTCGGCCTGCAGCACCAGCAGCGGCGCGGGCCCCTGCGGTGCCGCGACCGCGCCGGGTGCGCTCCCGCTCCCGTCGGTCGTTCCTCGCGAGTTGCTCACGGGTGTCCCGATCTCCTCCCGGGGGGCTCGGCGGCCCCCCTGCGAGCGGTGCTCCTGCAGGGGCGATCGTGGGTGACGGCGCCGCCCGCGCGGCCCCCTCGCCGGCGTCCTGGCGCGGACCTGCCAGCGCCGGGCGCGGACCTGCCCGGCGGGGCGGGAACCCGGGAGCGGGCGGGCCCCGCGGGCCGGGCCCGCGCGCCGCCGCCTGCGGCACGCTGGAGCCCATGGTGGACCTGGACAGCACCCCCGTGGCCGCGCAGCCCTCGCCCGCGCTGCCCCGGGCGCGGCGGGACGCCGCGGCCGCGACGGACCCGGGGCGGGGGTGGCCGCGCTCGTTCACCGCCCGCTTCGCCCAGCTCGCCGCGCAGCAGCCGGACCGCCCGGCGTTCGCCGCCGCCGGCCGGGAGCTGACGTACCGGCAGGCCCACGAGCGCGCCGCGCTGCTGGCGCGGGCCCTGCTGCGGCGCCTGGACGGGCGAGAGGGCCCGGTCGCCGTCCTCGTCGGCTCCTCCGTCGACGGCCTGACGGCCCTGCTGGCCGCCGCGCTCGCCGGGCGGGTCGTGGTGCCGCTGGACGCGCAGCTGCCCGCGGCGCGGCTGCGCGAGGTGTGCGCCGCCGCGGGCGTGGCCGCCTGCCTGACCGACGGCACCCGCCCCGAGCGCGCCGGCGAGCTGGCCGCCCACGTGCCCGACGTCGTCGGCACCGCCGAGCTGCTGCGCGACGGCACCGGGGCGCACGCGCCGGGCGCGCCGGGTGCGCCGGCCGGGGAGCTGCCCGACGCCGCCGGCTCCGGCGCCGACCCGCTGCTGGTGGTGTTCACCTCCGGCTCCACCGGCCGCCCCAAGGGCGTGCTGCTCACGCACGACTGGCTGCTGAGCGCCGCCCGCACGGCGCGCGAGCGCTTCGGGGTCGTGCCCGAGGACCGCGTGGCCCTGGTGCTGCCGCCGTCCTTCGCCGCCGGGGCCGTGGTCCTGGCCACGGCCCTGCTCAACGGCGCCTGCACGTGGCTGCTGGACCCGCGCGAGCACGGCGCGCGCGCCGTCGCCGAGGGCGTGCGGCGCGACGCGGTGACCACGTTCCACGCCACCCCCCACCTGCTGCGCTCGGTGCTGGCCGCGGTGCCGGCCGGGGCCGCGCTGACCACGCTGCGGCTGGTGACCACCGCGGGCGAGGCCGTGCACGGCCGCGACGTGGAGCAGCTGGCCGCGCGGGTGCGCCCGGGCACGGAGTTCTTCAACTGGCCCGGTTCCTCCGAGACCGGCCCGATCTCCTCGTTCCGCGTCGTGTGCGGCGAGCCCGTGCCGCAGGGCGCCCTGCCCGCCGGCCTGCCCGAGCCGGGCAAGGACGTCAGCGTGCTGCTGCCCGACGGGACGCCGGCGCCGGCGGGCGGCACCGGCGAGGTGTTCGTCACCTCCAGCGCCCTGGCCGCCGGCTACTGGGGCGACCCCGAGCGCACCGCGGAGCGCTTCAGCACCGCCCCCGACGGCCGGCGCACCTACCGCACCGGCGACCTGGGCCGCCTGGACGCCGACGGCACCCTGCACCTGCTGGGCCGCTTCGACGGGGCCGTGAAGGTGCGCGGGTACCTGGTGCACCTGGCGGAGGTGGAGGCCGCGCTGCTGGCCTCGCCCGCCGTGGCGGAGGCGGTCGTGGTGGCCGTGGAGGCCGCGGGCACGCACCGCCTGGTCGCCTACGTCGCGCCCGTGCCGGGCGAGCCGGTGGAGTCGCCCGCGGCCCTGCGGCGACGGCTGCGCGCGCACCTGCCGGAGTACATGGTCCCCGCCGACGTGGTGCCGCTGACCGCGCTGCCGCACAACGAGCGCGGCAAGGTGGACCGCGGCGCGCTGCCGCCGGTGCCGCCGCGCGCGCCGTCCGAGCCGCCGAGCACGGACACCGAGGTGCGCCTGGCCCGGCTGTGGTCGGAGCTGCTGGGCCTGGAGGGCACCGCCGCGGCGCGCGTCGGGCGCGAGGACGACTTCCAGCAGCTCGGCGCCGACTCGCTGACGGTGGAGGAGATGCTGGCGCGGGTGGAGGAGGGTTTCGGCGTCGAGCTGCTCGCCGGGGACCTGCTCGAGGCGCCCACGCTGCGCGAGTTCGCCCGGCGCGTCGCGGCGGGACCGGCCGCGCTGCCGCGCCACCCCACGGCGGTGGCGCTGCGCGCCCCGGCCGCGGCGCCGGTGCTGTTCTGCTTCGCCGGCGCCGGCGCGCTGGGGATGTCGTTCACCTCGCTGGCCGCGCACCTGCCCGGCCGCGCGGTCGTGGCGTTCCAGGCGCGCGGCTCGGAGGCGCGCGCCCTGCCGGACCTGACCGTGGCCGCCGCCGCGCGCCGGCACCTGCGCGAGCTGCGCCTGGTGCAGCCGCGCGGGCCGTACGTGCTCGTGGGCCACTCCATGGGCGGGCTGGTCGCGCTGGAGGTGGCCCGGCGGCTGCGCGAGGCGGGCGAGGAGGTGGCCAGCGTGGTGCTGGTGGACACCTACCTGCCGCGCACCGCCGCCGCGGGACCCGGCCCCGCCGCAGGACCCGGGGAACCCGGAGGGTCCCTGGAACCCGGGGAACCCGAGGAACCCGGGGAACGCCTGGAACCCGGGGGACCCGGGGGACCCGCGGTGAGCGGGGGCACCGGGGGAGCGGCGGGCGCGTCCCGGCGCGCGCGGGGACCGCTGCGCGCGGTGCTGGAACGGGTGCTGCCGGACGGGCTGCCGCCGCTGCACGCGGTGCCGCAGCGGTTGCGGGTCCCGCTGGCCGGGGTGGTGCGCTTCGGGCCGCGCCAGGGCGAGGTCATGCACGACCACGGCCACGTCGTCGCGCGGCGCCACCGCGTGCAGCCCTACGCGGGCCGCGCGGTCTGCGTGCAGCTGCTGGGCAACCCCGACGGGCCCGCCCCGTGGCGGGGCCTGCTGACCGGCCCGCACGAGTTCCTGCACCTGGAGTGCGACCACAACTCCGTGCTGCGCGACCCCCACGCCGCCGACCTCGCGGCGGTGGTGGGCGCGGAACTGCGGGCAGCGGTGCGCTGAGCACCCGTCAGGCCCCTGCCACGTCCTGCAGGGTCCTGGACCGCCCCGCCGTGCGAGCCTCGTGCCGAACCGCTCCAGTCCCCGACGGACCAGACCCCGACGGACCAGACCCCGACGAACCAGACCCCGACGAAGCCGAACCACCGATCTCCGCCGCCCCACCAGGGAGCACCGATGGACCACACCGCCCGAGCACCGGAGGCGGCACCGCGCATCAGCGTCGTCGTCCCCACCTACAACGAGGCCAAGAACCTGCCGCACGTCTTCGCCCTCATGCCCGAGGTGCACGAGGTCATCGTCGTGGACGGGCGCAGCGTCGACGGCACCGTGGAGACGGCCAGGAGGCTGCGACCGGACGTGAAGGTGGTCCTGCAGAACCGCCGCGGCAAGGGCAACGCGCTCGCGTGCGGCTTCGCCGCCGTGACCGGCGACGTGGTCGTCATGCTCGACGCCGACGGTTCGGCCGACCCCCGCGAGATCCCCAGGTTCCTCGAGGCGCTGACCGCCGGGGCGCACTTCGCCAAGGGCAGCCGGTTCCTCGCCGGCGGTGGCAGCGACGACATCACCCTGGTGCGCCGCTGGGGGAACGGCCTGCTCAACGCGGCCGCGAACGTCCTGTTCGGCACCCGGTACACCGACCTGTGCTACGGCTACAACGCGTTCTGGGCCAGCTGCCTGCCGGTGCTCGAGCTCGACCACGGCGGTGAGGTGGTCGACGAGCGCCACTGGGGCGACGGGTTCGAGATCGAGACCCTCATCAACACGCGCATCGCCAAGGCCCGGCTGACCATCAGCGAGGTGCCCAGCTTCGAGCACCCGCGCCTGTTCGGGGAGAGCAACCTCAACACCTTCCGCGACGGCGTGCGCGTGCTGCGCGCGCTGCTGGTGGAGCGGGCGCGCCCGGCCGCCAGGGTCCCGGCGCCGGCGCCGGTGCCGGTGCGCCTGCCGCACCAGGCCCACGGCCCGCACCCGGCCGCCGCCCAGGTGCCCGCGGCGGCGGCGGCTCCCGGGCCCGAGGTGGTGGACCTGCGCGAGGGCGCCGCGGTGGAGCTGGGCGGCGCGGGCGCCGTGGAGCTGCCCGGGCGCGGGGCCCTGAGCGCCGGCTGACCGCCGGCCGACCCGTCCGTCGGCCCCCTCGTGCGTGCCGGGCCCCGCGGTGGGGCTCCGGCGTCAAGGCTCGGCCGGGCGGGGGCGCGGGCCGGTCAGCCGGTGAGGGCGCCCAGGACGTCCACCACCGACTCCGGCGCGGGCATCGCGGCGATCTGCGCGGCCAGCTCGCGGGCGGCCGCGCGGTGCGAGGGGTCGGTGAGCAGGCGGTGCACGGCGTCGTGCACGGCCTCGGCGCTCAGCTCCTCCGGGCGCAGGCCCAGCCCGCAGCCCTGGGCGGCCAGCGCCACGGCGTTGGGGAACTGGTCGTGCGCGCGCTGCGGCAGCGCCAGCTGCGGCAGCGCCTCGGCCGCCGCGCCCAGCAGGGTCCCGCTGCCGCCGTGGTGCACGACCACGTCGACGAGGGGGAAGACGCGCGCGGCGGGCACGAAGCGCTCCACGTGCACGCCGGGCTCGAGCGGGCCCAGCTCGGCGACGTCCAGCGCCGGCCCGACCGCGGCCAGCACCTCCACGCCCAGCCCGCGCAGGCCCTCCAGGACGGTGCGCAGCACGCCGACCTCGCCGGCGGCGACCGTGCCCAGCGTCAGGTACACCACCGGGCGCTCGCGCGGCTGCGTCAGCCACCCCGGCACCGGCTGGTCCTGCTCGCTCCACGACTGCGGGCGCAGCGGCGTGCTGGGCAGCGGCAGCTGCGCGCCGGGCACGCCCAGGGCCGGCGGCCACACGTCCAGGTGCAGGCGCCCGAAGACCTCCGGGCCGGCGGGGAAGGTCGGGTCGCCGTCGCTGCGTCCCAGGCGGGTCAGCTGCTCGGCGCAGGCGGCCTCCATCGGCGCCGGCGACCAGGGCCCCACGCCGTGCCGCACCGCCGGCACGTGGGCGCGGGCGGCGGCCACCGCGGCCCCCATGGCCAGCTCCTCGTAGAGCACGACGTCGGGGCGCACGGACTCCACGACGAGGCCGAGCAGCCGGTCGACGTCGCAGGCCAGCACGTCGCCGAACATGGCCGCGGCCACCCGCCAGCGCTCGGGCGGCGCCAGGCGCGCCAGCTCCGGCTGCGAGCGCATCACCCGCCCCACGGCGCCCTCGATGCTCACGTCCACGCGCTCGACGCGCCACCCGGCCGCCGAGAGCCGGTCGGCGGGGGTGCCGCCGGTGGCGACGACGACCTCGTGGCCGGCGGCGCGCAGCGCCTCGGCGGTGGGCATGACGGGGTAGACGTGCCCGAACGCGGGCAGCGTGCTGACCAGGACTCGCACGGTTCCTCCAGGTGCTCGATCGTCGGCGTCGGCGCTGGCACGTCCCGGGCGGCGCCCGGCGGGACTGGGGGCCCGGCGGGTGCCGGCGGGGGTGGTCTCAGGCCGTTCCGCGCGCGGGCGTGCGCGGCGCGGGCACCTGCCGGCGGCGCACGTGCCGGCCGGGGCGGCGCCGGCTGGGGGCCAGGGCCCCGCACACCAGGCCGGCGACCACGAGGAAGCACGCGGCCACGGCGAAGGCGTCGGCCAGGCCGGAGGCGAAGGCGTCGCCCACGGCCGCGCGCAGGTCCGCGCCGGCGGGCCCGAGCTGCCCGGCGGCCGCCTGCGCGGGCCCGGCGCCGTCCAGGGCGAGGTCGGCCAGCGGCTCGGGCAGCAGCACCAGCGCCGGGGCCAGGTCCTCGCGGTAGGTGGAGACCAGCACGCTGGAGAGCACGGCGATGCCCAGCACGCCGCCCACCTCGCGGGTGATGTCGTTGACGGCGCTGGCCACCGAGCGCCGCTCGGGCGGCAGGCCGTCCAGGATCAGCGAGGTGCCCGGCACCATCGAGGCGCCGAAGCCGGCGCCGAAGAGCACCAGCGCGGCCAGCACCGACCACAGCCGGCCGTCCCCGGCGGCCAGCGACAGCCCGGCGAAGCCGGCCGCCATGAGCAGCAGCCCGGTGGCGGCCGGGCCGCGCCAGCCCCACGCGGCGCCGCGCGCACCCATGGTCGCCGAGCCGATGCCCGCGCCCACCGACATGGCCAGCAGCACCAGCGCCGCCTGCAGCGGCGAGTAGCCCGGCACGACCTGCAGGTACTGCGGCAGCAGCGTGAACAGCCCGAAGGCGGTGAAGAACTGCGCCGAGACGAGCAGGCTGCCCACGGCCAGGCCGCGGCTGCGGAAGGCGCGCACGTCCAGCGCGGGGGAGTCGGTGCGCAGCTCGCGCAGCACGAAGCCGACGCCGGCCAGCGCCCCGACGGCGATCGGCACCAGGACGCGCCCGGACGTCCAGCCGTGCAGCGGCGCCTCCAGGACCCCGTAGACCAGGCCCGTGAGCGCCACCACCGCCAGCAGCGCGCCGGGCAGGTCCAGCGACAGGCGCCGGTCGCGGTGCTGGCCGACGAGCACGAGCGCGCCGGGCACCAGCAGCAGGGCACCGACGCCGAAGAGCACCTGCACGCTGCCCCACCAGAACAGCTCCAGCAGGGCCCCGGCGGCCAGCAGGCCCACCACGGCACCGCCGGCGCTGACGCCCGACCACACCGCGACCGCGAAGCCGCGCCGCTCGGGCGGGTAGGCGGAGACCAGCGCGGCCAGGGTGACGGGGAAGACCGCTGCCGCGCCCGCCCCGGCGACCGCGCGCAGGGCGATGAGCACCTCCGCGGAGCCGGCGAAGGCCGAGGCCAGGCTCGCGCCGCCGAAGACGAGCAGCCCGCCCACCAGCAGCGCGCGCTGGCCGAAGCGGTCCGCGGCGATGCCCGCCGGCAGCAGCAGGGCCGCGAACAGCAGGGAGTACGCGTCCACCGCCCACGTCAGCGCGCCCTGGTCGGCGCGCAGGTCCGCGCCCACCGACGGCAGCGCCACGGCCAGCGAGGAGTTCGCCGCGATGACCAGGCCGAGGGAGGTGCACAGCAGCACCAGGATCGCGCGCAGGCGTCCCGCGGCGGGTGCGGCCGCCGGGGCGGACGCGTCGCGCGCGGCGGGCGCGGTGCTCACCGCGGGGAGGGGGGCGTGTGCGGTGTCGGGCGGCGAGGCCACGTGTCCTCCGGGGGAGCGGTGCGGGGTCTACCCGCCACCCTCCCCGCGCCGCGGCGGGCGCGGAACAGGACCGGCACCTCGGGTCAGCCCGCCGCCGGGAGCGGCAGGGTCCTGCCACCGGCGCGGCGCACCCGCCCGCACGCGCGGGAACCCCGCACCGCCGGGGCGGTGCGGGGTTCCCGGACGCGGCGGGGGAGCGGTCAGCTCTCCCCGCCGGCGTTGCCGCTGCGGCCGGCGCGCACGTCGTGCAGCCGGTACTTCTCGATCGCCTGCCCCGGGGCGCGCCAGTCCACCTCGCCCCGGCGCGCCAGCATCTCCAGAGCGCGCACGGCCACCGAGGGGCCGTCGATGTGGAAGTACCGGCGCGCGGCGGCGCGGGTGTCGGAGATGCCGAAGCCGTCCGCGCCCAGCGAGGCGAAGTCGCCGGGCACCCACGGCTGCACCTGGTCGGGCACCGCGCGCATCCAGTCGCTGACCGCGACGACGGGACCGGCGGCGTCCTGCAGCTTGCGGGTGATGAACGGCACCCGCGGCTCCTCGCCGGGGTTGAGGAACGCGTGCTCGTCGCAGGCCAGGCCGTCGCGGCGCAGCTCGTTCCAGCTCGTCACCGACCACACGTCCGCCACGACGCCGAAGTCGTCGCGCAGCAGCTGCTGCGCCTCCAGGGCCCAGGCCACCCCGACGCCGGAGGCGAGCAGCTGCGTGCGCGGCCCCTCGCCCTGCCCGACCGACACGCGGTGCATGCCGCGCACGACGCCCTCGACGTCCACGTCGGCCGGTTCGGCCGGCTGCACCATCGGCTCGTTGTAGACCGTCAGGTAGTACATGACGTTCTCCGGCTCGTCGCCGTACATGCGGCGCAGGCCGTCCTTGACGATGTGCCCGATCTCGTACGCGTACGCCGGGTCGTAGGAGACGACCGCCGGGTTCGTCGCCGCCAGCAGCAGCGAGTGCCCGTCGCCGTGCTGCAGGCCCTCGCCGGTCAGGGTGGTGCGCCCGGCGGTGGCGCCGATGAGGAAGCCGCGCGCCATGGTGTCCGCGGCCGCCCAGAGGTTGTCGCCGGTGCGCTGGAAGCCGAACATCGAGTAGAAGATGTACAGCGGGACCATCGGCTCGCCGTGCGTGGCGTACGAGGAGCCCGCTGCGGTGAACGCCGCCACCGAGCCGCCCTCGTTGATGCCCACGTGCAGGATCTGGCCCTCGACCGACTCCTTGTAGGCCAGCATCAGCTCGCGGTCGACCGACGTGTAGTTCTGCCCGTGCGGGTTGTAGATCTTGATCGTCGGGAACAGCGAGTCCATGCCGAAGGTGCGGGCCTCGTCCGGGATGATCGGCACGACGCGCTTGCCGAACTCCTTGTCGCGCATGAGGTCCTTGAGCAGGCGCACGAACGCCATGGTCGTGGCGATCTCCTGCTTGCCCGAGCCCTTGGCGGCGATCTTGTAGGACTCGTCGGCGGGCAGGTGCAGCGGCGCGTGCTGCACGCGGCGCTGCGGCACCGGGCCGCCGAGGTCGGCGCGGCGCTTGCGCAGGTACTGGATCGCCTCGTCGCCGTCGCCGGGGTGGTAGTACGGCGGGCGGTACGGGTCCTTCTCCAGCTGCTCGTCGCTGATCGGGATGCGCAGCGAGTCGCGCAGGAGCTTGAGGTCCTCCAGCGTCAGCTTCTTCATCTGGTGGGTGGCGTTGCGGCCGGCGAAGTGCGGGCCGAGGCCGTAGCCCTTGATGGTCTTGGCGAGGACCACCGTGGGCTGCCCGGT
This sequence comes from Kineococcus gypseus, assembly GCF_050871305.1. Lineage (NCBI taxonomy): Bacteria > Bacillati > Actinomycetota > Actinomycetes > Kineosporiales > Kineosporiaceae > Kineococcus > Kineococcus gypseus. Next base: position 41,706 of record NZ_JBJLRD010000025.1, read on the forward strand.
GTGCTGGGTGGCCGCGCGGTAGGCCGCGTGGACCTTGCGGTAGTCGTGGCCGCCGCGCTTGAGCGCCCAGATCTCGTCGTCGCTCATGCCGGCCACCAGCTTGGCGGTGCGCTCGTCGCGGCCGAAGAAGTGCTCGCGCACGTAGGCGCCGTTCTCCGCCTTGAACGTCTGGTAGTCCCCGTCGGGGGTGGCGTTCATGAGGTTGACCAGCGCGCCCTGGGAGTCGGCGGCGAGCAGGGAGTCCCACTCGCGGCCCCACAGGACCTTGATCACGTTCCAGCCCGCGCCGCGGAAGAACGCCTCGAGCTCCTGCACGATCTTGCCGTTGCCGCGCACCGGCCCGTCCAGGCGCTGCAGGTTGCAGTTGACGACGAAGGTGAGGTTGTCCAGCTCCTCGTAGGCGGCCAGCTGCGCGAACCCGCGCGACTCCGGCTCGTCCATCTCGCCGTCGCCCAGGAACGCCCACACGTGCTGCTGCGAGGTGTCCTTGATGCCGCGGTTGTGCAGGTACTTGTTGAACTGCGCCTGGTAGATGGCGTTGGCCGGGCCCAGGCCCATGGACACCGTGGGGAACTCCCAGAAGTCCGGCATCAGGCGCGGGTGCGGGTAGGACGAGAGCCCGTTCGGCGCCGCGGAGACCTCCTGGCGGAAGCCGTCGAGCTGCTCGGCGCTCAGGCGGCCCTCGAGGAAGGCGCGCGCGTACACCCCGGGGGAGGCGTGGCCCTGGATGAAGACCTGGTCGCCGCCGCCGGCGTGGTCCTTGCCGCGGAAGAAGTGGTTGAAGCCGACCTCGTACAGCGTCGCCGACGACGCGTACGTGGAGATGTGCCCGCCCACGCCGATGCCGGGCCGCTGCGCCCGGTGCACCATGACGGCCGCGTTCCAGCGGATCCAGGCGCGGTAGCGGCGCTCGACGTCCTCGTCGCCGGGGAACCACGGCTCGGACTCGGGCCCGATGGTGTTGATGTAGTCGGTCGCGGTGAGGCTGGGCACGCCCACCTGCTGCTCGCGGGCGCGCTGCAGCAGCTGCAGCATCAGGTAGCGGGCGCGGTTCTTCCCGCGCTCGTCGACGACCCCGTCCAGGGAGGCCAGCCACTCCGCGGTCTCCTCGGGGTCGATGTCGGGCAGCTGGCTGGGCAGCCCGTTGAGGATGGGGCCGAGCCCCGCGGGGCCGTTCCCCGCGTCGTCGCGTCTGGCCACGGTGGTGGTCCTCCCGCTGTCGTCCGTCGGCCCGCGGTCAGCGGGCACGGGGCAAGGCTATTCCGGCGCCGCCGTCGCCACCGCACCCGGGACCCGCTCGGCGGTCCCCTGCCCGGACCCGTCAGCGCCCACCCCCGCCAGGGCCCCCGCGCCGGCCCCCGCGCCGGCCCCCGCGGTGGCGCCGGAGGGGCCGCGCAGGCGGTGCCCGCCGGCGTAGACGTTGGCCGTGGGCGGGCGCAGGAAGCCCACGAGCGTCATGCCCGCCTCCCGCGCCAGGGAGACCGCCAGCGAGGACGGGGCCGAGACGGCCGCCAGCACCGGCACCCCGGCCATCGCGGCCTTCTGCACCAGCTCGAAGGAGGCGCGGCCGCTGACCACCAGCACCCGCCCGCGCAGCGGCAGCGCGCCGGTGCGCAGCGCCCACCCGACGACCTTGTCCACCGCGTTGTGCCGCCCGACGTCCTCGCGCAGGCACAGCAGCCGGCCCTCGGCGTCGAACAGGCCCGCTGCGTGCAGGCCGCCGGTGCGCTCGAAGGCGGCCTGGTGCGCGCGCAGCGCCCCCGGCAGCGACTCCAGCACCTGCGGGTCGAGGCGCACGTCGTCGGCGTGCAGCGGGGCCGGCACCCGCGCGAGCACCTGCTCCACGCTGGCCGAGCCGCACACCCCGCACGCCGAGGTGGTCGTGAACGGCCGCGCGACGCGCTCGCCGGCCAGCCGGCTGCCCGGCCGGGGAGTGACCTGCGCCACGTTGTACGTCGGCTGCCCGTCCTCGCCGAGGTCGGTGCAGTGCCGCAGCGCCACGACGTCCTCCGCGCCGCCCAGCAGCCCCTCGGCGTGCAGGAAGCCCAGCACGAGGTCCACGTCGTCGCCGGGGGTGCGCATCGTCACGGTCAGCTGCTCGCCGGCGACCTCCACCTGCAGCGGCTCCTCCACCGCCAGGGTGTCCACCCGTTCCCCGCGCGCGCCTCCCGGGCGCAGGTCGACCCGCTCGGTGCGCGTGCGCGTCGTGACCCGTCCCACGCGCACAGGCTCCCACGCGGGCCGCCGGCGCGCCCCCGCGGGCACCCCGCGGGCACCTCGCCGGCGCTCGACGGGCACCCCGCTCGACCCCCGACCGGGGGCCGGGCGCCGCCCGCGCGGGCACCCGGCGGGCGCGGCCGCCTTGCGCGCGGGGGGCCCGGTGGGCTGGACTAGGAGGTCACGGAGCACGGAGGACCCCCGCTCGGGGGCAGAGGGAAGGCAGGACAGCACGTGGGCGCGACCGCGGACCCTGCCGCCGACACGGCGGCAGTGGCCAAGCTGGGCTTCAAGCCCGGCCAGCTCGTTCAGGAGTTCGGCTGGGACGAGCAGGTCGACGACGACTTCCGGCTCGCCGTCGAGGACCTGGTCGGCGGCGAGCTGCTCGACGAGGACGCCGACGACGTCGCCGACGTCGTCCTGTGCTGGTACCGCGACGGCGACGGCGACCTCGTCGACGCCCTGGTGGACGCCATCACCAACCTCGCCGACGGGGGCGTGGTGTGGCTGCTGACGCCCAAGAAGGGCCGCCCGGGCCACGTGCCCGCCTCCGAGATCGACGAGGCCGCCCCCACCGCGGGGCTGCACGCCACCTCCAGCGTCAGCGCCTCGGCGAACTGGGCCGGCACGCGCATGACCACCCCGAAGGGCGGGCGCCGCTGAGCGCGCCCGCCCCGGGCGCCGGCGCCGCGCCGCGCGCGGGGTCCGCCTTCCCCGTGCCCGGGGCGGTGGTGCGCGACCAGCACGGCGAGCCGGTGCGGCTCTCGGAGCTGTGGGCCGAGGGCCCGGCGCTGCTGGTGCTGGTGCCCGCGGCGTTCTCCACGCACTGCACCGCCGAGCTGGGGGCGCTGGCCCACGACGTGGAGCGCTTCGACGACGCCGGGGTGCAGCTGGCCGCGCTCTCGTGCGACCCGGTCCCGGCGCTGCGCGCGTGGGGCGAGGACCGGCACTACCCGTTCCCGCTGCTGTCCGACTTCTGGCCGCACGGCGCCGTCTCGCGCGCGCTGGGCGCCTTCGACGAGGAGCTGGGCACCAGCGAGCGCCTCTCGCTGCTGGTGCGCGACGGCCGCGTGGTGTGGACGCTGAGCGGCCCGGCCGGCGCGCCGCGCTCGCTGCCCGCCCACCGCGCCGCGCTGGAGGCGCTGAGCCCCTCCCGCTGAGCGCCCGTCCCCGCCGCGCGCGGGGCGCTACCGTGGCCGCGGCCGGCCGCGCGCCGGCGCGGGCCCGTAGCTCAGCTGGTAGAGCACCGCGCTTACACCGCGGCCGTCGTCGGTTCGAACCCGGCCGGGCCCACCGCCGCTAGGGTGCGCCCGTGGCTGCCACGACCCCCGCGCCGACGAGCGCGCCGACCGCGACGGGCACGACCCCCACCCTCGGGGAGGTGCTCGAGGTCCTCGAGGGCATGCACCCCGCGCGCTGGGCGCAGCCCTGGGACGCCGTCGGCCTGGTCTGCGGCGACCCCGCCCGCCCCGTGCGGCGCGTGCTGCTGGCCGTCGACCCCGTCGAGGCCGTCGTCGAGGAGGCGCTGGCGTCGGGCGCCGACCTGCTGCTGGTGCACCACCCGCTGCTGCTGCGCCCGGTCTCCTCGGTGGCCGCCACCACCGCCAAGGGCCGCCTGGTGCACCGCCTCATCGAGGGCGGCTGCGCCCTGCACGTGGCCCACACCAACGCCGACGCCGCCGCCCCCGGCGTCTCCGACGCCCTGGCCCGCGTGCTGGACCTGGACGACCTGGAGCCGCTGGAGCCGCTGGAGCAGGAGCCGGACCGCCCCGAGCTGGGCATCGGGCGCGTGGGCACCCTGCCGGCCCCCCAGCGCCTGGGCGACTTCGCCGAGCGCGTCGCGCAGGCCCTGCCGGCCACCGAGCAGGGCGTGCGCGTGGCCGGCGACCTCGACGCGCCCGTGCGGCGCGTGGCCGTGTGCGGCGGCTCCGGCGACTCCCTCTTCGCGCGGGTGCGCGCCAGCGGCGCCGACGTCTTCGTCACCGCCGACCTGCGCCACCACCCCGCCTCCGAGGCCCGCGAGGGCGCCGCGCTGGGCGCCGCGGGCACCCCGCACCTGGTGGACGTGGCCCACTGGGCCAGCGAGTGGCCGTGGCTGGCCGGGTGCGCAGACCGCCTGGTGACGGGGCTGGCCGCGCGCGGCCGTACCGTGGACGCCCACGTGTCCACCACGCGCACCGACCCCTGGGCGCTGCGCGTGCCCAGTCGAGGAGAGTGACCCGGCGGATGCCCGACGCACCGGCGATCGACCAGCAGAAGCTGCTGGACCTGCAGGCCGTCGACGTCCGGCTGGCGCAGCTGGCCCACCGGCGCGCCACCGTCCCGGAGCAGGCGGAGCTGGACTCGCTGGCGGCCGAGCGCCGCCGCGTCGGCGACGTGCTCGTCGCCGCGCGCGCCCTGCTCTCCGACGCCGAGCGCGCCGTCGCCAAGGCCGAGGGCGACGTCGCCCAGGTGCGCGAGCGCGCCGAGCGCAACACCGCCCGCCTCAACGCCGGGTCCGGCAGTGCCAAGGACCTGCAGGGCCTGCAGCACGAGCTGGAGTCGCTGGCGCGGCGCCAGGGCGTCCTGGAGGACGCCGAGCTGGAGGCCATGGAGAAGCTGGAGCAGGCGCAGTTCGCCGCCGCCGAGCTGGCCACCACCGACGGCGAGCTGGCCGCCCAGGCCGAGGACGCCACCCGCCGCCGCGACGCGGTGCTGGAGGAGGTCGCCGTCGAGGAGCGCGCCGCCCTGGCCCGCCGCCAGGCGATCGCCTCCACCGTCGACGACGGGCTGGTGCAGCTGTACGAGCGCACCCGCGCCACCCGCGGCGGGGTGGGCGCGGCCCTGCTGCGCGGGCGCCGCTGCGAGGGCTGCCGCCTGGAGCTGAACGCCTCCGACCTCGCCGCCGTGCGCGCCGCCCCGGCCGACCGGGTCGTCTTCTGCGAGGAGTGCGGGCGCATCCTCGTGCGCACCGCCGAGTCCGGCCTGTGAGCGCTCGCCGCCTGCGCGTGGAGGCCGACGGCGGCTCGCGCGGCAACCCCGGCCCGGCCGGGTACGGCGCGCTCGTCAAGGACGCCGCCACCGGCGAGGTGCTCGCGGAGGTGGCCGAGGCCATCGGGCGCGCCACGAACAACGTCGCCGAGTACCGCGGGCTGCTGGCCGGCCTGCGCGCCGCCGCCGCGATCGACCCCGACGCGCGCGTGGAGGTCCGCATGGACTCCAAGCTCGTCGTCGAGCAGATGTCCGGGCGCTGGCAGGTCAAGCACGCCGACATGCGCCGCCTGGCCGAGGAGGCCCGCGCGGTGCTGCCGGCCGGTCGCGTCGACTACGGCTGGATCCCGCGCGCGCAGAACGCCCACGCCGACCGCCTGGCCAACGAGGCCATGGACGCCGCGGCCGCCGGGCGGCAGTGGCAGCGCGCCTCCACCACCTCGACCGCGTCGTCTTCCGCGTCCTCCGCCGCGTCGTCCGCCGCGTCCTCCGGTGCCGCCGCGTCCTCCGGTGCCGCCGCGTCCTCCGGTGCCGCCGCGTCCTCCGGTGCCGCCGCGCGCCCGGCCGCCGCCGGCGAGCCGGTGGACCTGGTGCTGGTGCGCCACGCCGCCACGCCGCTGACCGAGCAGGGCCGCCTGTCGGGCCGGCACGGGGAGGACCCGGGGCTGTCCGCCGCGGGGCTGGAGCAGGCGCAGCGGGTGGCCGGCTGCGAGGAGGTGCGCGGCGCCGACGTCGTGCTGACCTCCACGATGCGCCGCTCGCGCCAGACGGCCGAGGTGATCGCCGAGCGCGTCGGCGCACCGGTGCTGGCCGACCCGCTGTGGGACGAGACGGACTTCGGCGACTGGGACGGGTGCACCGCCGCGGAGGTGGTGCGCCGCTGGCCGGCGCAGTACGCCGCCTGGTCCGAGGACCCGGCCGTGGCACCGCCCGGCGGCGAGGCGCTGAGCGCGGTGGAGCAGCGGGTGCGCGAGGCGGCCGCGGCGCTGCGCTCGCGGTGGGCCGGTCGGCGCGTCGTGCTGGTCACCCACGGCGACCCGCTGCGGGTGCTGCTGCGCCAGAGCCTGGGCTGCGGTGCGCAGGTGCAGCGGCGCATCCGCGTCGACCCCGCCTCGCGCACGCTGCTGCGCCTGCACGCCGACGGCTCCAGCGAGGTCGTGGCCGTCAACCGCGTCTGAGCGGCCCCGCGCCCGGCGGGTCTCAGCCGAACGGGCCTCAGCCGAAGAGGCGCTCGCCGCCCGCGGTGAGCCACCAGTTCTCCACCGCGAAGTCGGCCGGGTCGATCGTGCCCGTGGCCTGGGCGCGGTCGATGAGCAGCTGGCGGATCTCCGCCTGCGCGTCGTAGACCACCGGGGCGGTGGCGATGTGCGGGAACTGCCCGCCGCCGGAGCGGCGGTAGTTGTTCACCGCGACGACGAACTGCTGCTCGTCGGCGACGGGCGCGCCGTCCAGGGTCAGCGACGCCACCCGCGAGCCGGCCGGCCGCGACAGGTCCAGCTCGTACTCCACGCCCGCGAGCTGGTCGAGGTCGTAGTCCGGCGTCGCGCCGGTGGCCAGCGACTCGGGGTCCGCGGGGTTCCCCGGCGGCACCTGCGCGTAGTACTGCGCGGACTTCTCCAAGTAGTCGCGCACCTGCGCGCCGGTCATCCGCACCGCCTGCAGCGTGTTGTCGTACACGTACAGCCCGGCGACGTCCTTGACGCTGACCTCGCCCCGCGGGAACACCGCGGTGCGGCTGAACGGCGCCGCGATCGAGAGCACCGGCAGCTCCCCGTCGGGGGTGCCGGCCAGGGCCTCGCGCACGGTGTCGGTCTGCACGTCCTGGATGAAGTCGATGAGCGGGGTGTCGCGCCAGCGCGAGTCCGTGGCGGGGAGCTCCTGCGTCGAGGTGGCCACCACCTGGTCCACGTACTCGACGGTCCTGCGGTGCTCGTCGGCGACCGCCTCGACGACCTCGGGGTCCTCGGGGGCGTCGGCGGCGCGCAGGTCCTGCACGTCGGCGCCGCTCACGGAGTACCGGCCGCGCTCCTTGTCCAGCTCCAGGCGGGTGGCGGTCACAGAGGCGCCCCAGCGGTACGGCTGGGTCACGAGGACCTCCTTGCCGGGGGTGGCGGTGGAGCGCACCCACGCCTGCGGCAGGTCCTGGTGGCTGTGCCCGGCCACGACGACGTCCACGCCGGCGACCTCGGCGGCCACGCGGTCGGAGACGTTCTCCGGTCCCAGCTCCGCCTCGCTGTAGGAGGAGGGCCCCGAGCGGCCCGAGTGCGAGAGCACCACGACGACGTCGGCGCCGGCCGCCTTCATCCGCGGCACCTCCCGCTGCGCGGTGGCGACCACGTCGTCGAAGGTGAGCTTCCCCTCGACGTTCTGCTTGTCCCACACGGCCGAGCCGGGGGTGGTCAGGCCCAGGATGCCGACCTTCACGGGCTTGCCGCCGCCGGTGGGCTCGACCGAGCGCAGCACCCACGGGCGCAGGTACGGCGCGCCGGTGCGCTGGTCGACCACGTTCGCGCCCAGCAGCGGGGCGTTCAGGTCCGAGCGGTACTTCTCCAGGGTGTCCAGGCCGTAGTTGAACTCGTGGTTGCCCACGACCTGCGCGTCGATGCCGATGGTGTCGTACGCCTGGGCCATCGGGTGCTCCACGCCGGTGGTGGTCACCGGCTCCTGGCGGGCGTAGTAGTACGTCAGCGGGGTGCCCTGGAGGGCGTCGCCGTTGTCGACCACGAGGGTGGAGGCGTCGCCGCGCTCGGCGCGCACGCGGTCCACCAGCGTGGACACGCGCGCAAGGCCCAGGCCCTGCCCGGCGGCGTACGGCTTGCCGGCGAAGTAGTCCCAGTCCAGGACGTGGCCGTGCACGTCGGTCATCGACACCAGCGTGATCGAGGGCGGGGCGGGCACGGCGGCGGCGCTGCCGGCGCCCGCGGTGGCGCCGAGCCCGGTGAGCAGGGCGGCGGCGCTGAGGGCGGCGCCGGTGCGTCGAGCGCGCCGCCCGGGGGTGGGGAGTAGGTGCATGGGGCCACTACACCCGCCCCAGGTGACCGGGAGGTTACGGACCCGCCGGGCGGCGCCGGGCGGCGCGTGCGCCCCCGGGTCAGCTGGTCAGCTGCAGCGCCAGCACCGCCGCGCCCACGCTCGCCGTCGCGCCCAGCAGCCCCAGCGCCGCGAAGCGCGTCAGCGGCACGTGCACGCCGCGCGCGCGGCAGCGCTCCAGCCACAGCAGGGTCGCCAGCGAGGCCCACGGCGTCACCAGCGGACCGAGGTCCACCCCGGCCAGCACCGCCACCAGGCGCGCCGGGCTGCCGGCCAGCGGTTCGGCGGCGAGGTAGGCGGGCAGGTTGTCCAGGGCGTTGGCCCCCACCGCCGCCGTCGCGGCCAGCCGCAGGTGCGCGCCCAGGCCCTCCCCGGTGCCGGCCACCGGCCGCAGCAGGTCCGTCAGCCCGTGCGCCTGCGCGGCCTCCACCACGAGGAAGAGGCCCGAGACCAGCACCACCGTGCGCCACGGCAGCAGGGCCGGGCGCAGGGCCCCCGGGCGCCGGCGCGCGAAGACCGCGACCAGCACGAGCGCCGCCGCGGTGGCCGGCACCGCCGGCTCGACGCCGCTGACGAACGCCGGCGCCAGCAGGGCGCAGACCACCGCGGCGGTGCCGAAGAGCACCGGGTCGCGCGGCGGGGCCGGCGGGGCGGCGCCGTAGCCGCCGCGCAGGGACCGCCGGTGCACCAGCGCCAGCACCGCTACCGCTGCGCCCGCCCCGGCCAGCGCCGGCGCCCACGTCAGCGCGACGAACCCGCCGGTGCCGCGCACGCCGAGGTCCTCCAGCGCGTCCAGGGCGATGAGGTTGGTCAGGTTGGAGACCGGCAGCAGCAGCGAGGCGGTGTTCGCCAGCCACACCGTGGTCAGCGCGAAGGGCAGCGGGTCCAGGCGCAGCTGCGCGGCCAGGGACAGCACCACCGGGGTCAGCAGCACCGCGGTGGTGTCCAGGGACAGCACGGTGGTGGCCAGCACCCCCAGCACCACGACGAGCAGCCACAGCCGCCAGGTGCGCCCGCGCCCGGCGCGCGCGGCCAGGCGCGCCGCCGCGTCGAAGACCCCGGCCTCGTCGGCCAGCTCGGCCACCACCGTCACCGCCAGCAGGAAGGCCAGCACCGGCCCGGCGCGGTGCGCCACCTCGGCGACCTGCACCGGCCCGGCCAGGCCGGTGGCGACCACGGCCAGCCCCGCCAGCCCGCACGCCCACCACACCTCAGCGGGCCCCGGCCCGCCGTCGCCCGCGCCTCACGCCGCCTCGACCTCCAGCGTCCACGGCGTCCCGGCCCGCTCCGGCTCCAGCAGCTGCGCCCCGAACGCCCCCGCGGTGGCGTCGAGCAGCTCGGCGGGGGTGCGCGGGGCGCGCCCGGCGCGGGTGAGCAGGTGCCGGGCCAGCAGCCCGCGGGTGTGCTTGGCGGCGTGCGAGACGACCCGGCCCGCGCGCAGCACCCGCACCCGCACCGTGCGCGCCGCGGTGGCCGCGTCCGGCGCCCAGGCCGCGGCGTAGGCGGCCGAGCGGCAGTCCACGACGACGCCGGAGGGGGCCAGCGCCGCGCCCAGGTGCGGGCGCCAGAACGCCGCCAGCGGCCCCGTGCCCGGCAGGTCGGTGCCCATGGACAGCCGGTACCCGGGCACCCGGTCGCCCGGGCGCAGCACCCCCCACAGCGCGGAGACGACGAGCACCCGCCGCGCGGCGGCCGCCGGCACCGAGGGCAGGTCCAGCGCGTCGAAGAGCACCCCGGTGTACACGCGCGAGGCGGGGGCGGCGGGGCGGGTGCGCAGCGTGGTGTTGGCGCGCACCACCGCCGCCAGGCCGGCGCCGGCGCCCAGCAGCGCCGGGGCGTCCTCGCGGGCGGAGAGCGCCACCAGCGCGTCGAGGACCCGCTCGCGCGCCCCCGTCAGCTCCGGGTGCGACAGCGAGGCCAGCCGCACCGGGGCGCCGCGCGCCGGCCCGGCCCACTTCGACTCCGACGGGGGCAGCAGCACGAGCACGAGGGGGCAGCCTAGGCGCCGCGCGCGCGGGGCGGCCCGCGGGTCGCGCTACCCTCGGGGTGGACGAGTCGGCCGGGCGGTCGCGTCGGCCCGGGCGACCGGGCCGCCGAGGAAAGTCCGGACTCCACAGGGCAGGGTGGTGGGTAACACCCACCCGGGGTGACCCGCGGGACAGTGCCACAGAGAACAGACCGCCTCCCCGGCGCGAGCCGGGGCGGTAAGGGTGAAACGGTGGTGCAAGAGACCACCAGCGCACCGGGTGACCGGTGCGGCTCGGCAAACCCCACCCGGAGCAAGACCAGACAGGCAGCGTTCGAGGGCGGCCCGCCCGAGCTGCCGGGTAGGTCGCTGGAGGCGTGCGGCGACGCACGTCGTAGAGGGATGGCCGCCGCCGGTGGCGGGTCGCAAGACCCCCGCCGGCACAGGATCCGGCTTACAGGCCGGCTCGTCCCCCCTCGGGGCCCCCGCGCGCGCCCGCGCGGGCACCCGCGGGCAGGAACCTGACGCGGCGCGGCGCCACCGCCCGCCGCGGCGGGTGGGGCGCTCGCGCCGCCGGTAGCGTCGCGGCCGCCCCGGTCCACGGGTGCACCGCCGACCCCGGGAGACCCCGTGAGCCACCAGCCCGTGCCGCACCCGCCCGCGACCCTGCCGCCGACCCCCCGGGCCGGCGGGACCGACGCGGCCGCCGCGGTGGCGCTGGTGCTGGGCGTGTGCGGCCTGCTCACCGGCGGCCTGACCTCGCTGGTGGGGATCGTCGTCGCGCACGCGAAGCGCCGCGGCACCCGCTCGCCGCGCCTGTCGAGCGCGGCGCTGGTGGTGTGCTGGCTGGTGACCGTCTTCTGGGTGGTGCTCACGGTCGTCTACGCGGTGCTGCCGGCCCTGGGCGGCTAGGCGCCCGGGCGCCCCCGGAGCGCGCCGCGGGGCTCACTCCGCAGGGCTCACTCGGCAGGGCTCACTCCGCCGGCTCGCCCCCGCCGGCGCGGTGGGCGCGCCAGGCCTGCGCCAGGCGCGGGTTGGCCGGCTCGGGACCCGCGCCGCACACCAGCGCGTGCAGCACGCGCGCGCCGACCTGCTCGGGGTCGTCGCCGGCGCGCTCGGCGCGCCCGCCGCGCACCCGCCAGCGGTCGCCCACGGGGATGGACGTGGCCAGCACGGCGTCCTTGGCCAGCCGCACCACCTCGCCGTCGGCGCCGGGGTAGGCGTGCACGGCGCCGCCGCAGCGGGCGCACTCCTCCTCGGTGAAGGGCCGGGCGGCCGCGCTGCGCGCCACGCGCGCCAGGTGCCGCAGCACCTCGGGGGAGTGCTGCCCCAGCGTCGGCGGCAGCCCGACCCCCGGGGAGGGCGCCTGCGGCGCCGGCTCCGGGGCGCCGGTGCGGGCGCGGGCGAAGCGGGCGGTGCACCGGGCGCACACGCTCACGCGCACGCCCAGGCGTTCCTGCTCGCCGACGTCCTCGGTGCCGCCGCAGAACGCGCACAGCGGGGGCGGGGCGCTCCCCGGCTCCCCGGCGCCGACCGGTGCGTGCTCCTCCACGGCCCCAGCCTGCCCGCCGCCGCCGACAGCACCCGCCCCGCCCGACGACACCCGCCCGCCCCCGCCCCGGCCGCGCCTCAGCCGCGCAGGGCCGGCACGACCTCGCGCTCGAACAGCTCGATGCCGCTGGTGTCCGTGGCGGCCTCGGCGAAGTTGAGGATCGGGTACGTCATGCCGGCCTCGACGATCGGCTTGAGCTTCTCGACGATCTGCTCGGGGGTGCCCACGCACGGGGTGCTCGCGTCCAGCCCGGTCAGCTCCCGCTCGACGGCCTCGGCGCTGACGTGCCCCTCCAGCTGCGCGCGGCGCGCGGCCACGCGCTCGGCGACCTCGGCCTCGTCGCGCCCGATGGCCACGTTGTAGTTGGCGCTGCGGGTGATCTCCGAGGGGTCCCGGCCCAGGTCGCGGCAGTGCTCCTCGAGCACCCGCGACTTGTGCGTGAACCCCTCCAGGGTGCCGTCGAAGTTCGTGTACTGCGCCCACTGCGCCGCGAACCGCAGCGTCTTGCGCTCACCGCCGCCGGCGATCCACAGCGGGATGCCGCCCTCCTGCAGCGGCAGCGGGCGCACAATCGCGCCGTCGGTGGTGTAGTGCTCGCCGGCGAAGGTGGAGACCCCCTCCGTCCACGCCTGCCGCATGATCTGCACGCCCTCGGCCAGGCGCGCCAGGCGCTCGCCGGCACCGGGGAAGCCGTAGCCGTAGGCGAGCCACTCGTGCTCGTACCAGCCGGCGCCGATGCCCATCTCCACGCGCCCGCCGCTGACCACGTCGACGGTGGCGGCGACCTTGGCCAGGTAGGCGGGGTTGCGGTAGGCCATGCACGTGCACATCTGCCCCAGGCGGATGCGCTCGGTGGCCGCGGCGAAGGCGGCCATGAGGGTCCACGCCTCGTGCGTGGCCTCCTCGGTGGGCTCGGGCACGGTGTGGAAGTGGTCGTAGACCCAGATGGACTCCCACACGTCACCGGCGTCGGCGCGCTGCGCCAGCCCGCGCATCGTCGCCCAGTGCTCGGCGGGGGCCACCCCGACCAGGTCGTGCCGCCAGCCCTGGGGGACGAAGAGTCCGAACCGCAGCGTCGCGTCGCTCATGGCGCGACCCTAGTACGCCTAGGCCACCTCCCGCCGGGGCGGGTGCTCAGCCGCGCGGGCGCGCCGCGGCCAGCGAGGCCGCGCCGATGATGCCCGCGTCGTTGCGCAGCCCCGCCGGCACGATGGGCGTGCGCAGGTCCAGCAGCGGCAGGAACTTCTCGTGCTTCCTGCTCACCCCGCCGCCGACGACGATGAGGTCCGGCCACAGCAGGTCCTCGAGGTGGGAGTAGTAGCGCTGCAGGCGCTTGGCCCACTGCTGCCAGGACAGGTCGTGCCGCTCGCGCGCGGAGTCGGCGGCCTTCTTCTCCGCGTCGTGCCCGCCGATCTCCAGGTGGCCCAGCTCGGTGTTGGGCACGAGCTTGCCGTCCACGACGATGGCGCTGCCGATGCCGGTGCCCAGGGTGGTGACGACCACGACCCCCTTGACGCCCTTGGCCGCGCCGAAGGCGGTCTCGGCGTACCCGGCGGCGTCGGCGTCGTTGACGACGAGCACCTGCCGCCCCAGCGCGTCGGAGAACAGCGCCTCGGCGTCGGTGCCGATCCAGGAGGCGTCCACGTTGGCCGCGGTGCGCGTGATGCCGTGCTGCACCACGGCCGGGAACGTGATGCCGATCGGCGCGTCGGCGGGCACGTCGGCGAAGGCGGACAGCACCTCGGCCACGACCGGGGCGACGGCCGCGGGGGTGGCCGGCTGCGGGGTCTCCAGGCGCACCCGCTCGGCGAGGAACTCGCCTGCGGCGAGGTCCACCGGCGCGGCCTTGATGCCCGAGCCGCCGATGTCCACGCCCAGGGCGAGCGCCGGGCGCGCCGGCGCGGGGGTCTCGGGAAGGCCGCTGCTGGACTCCGTGGGGGTGCTCACGGCGCGAGCCTAGGCACCCGGGCGCCCCGCGTCGCGCGGACGCACCGGGCTCAGCGCAGCGCGCGCCGGGAGCCCTCGGCGGGCACGAGGACCCACAGCGCCAGGTACACCAGCACCTGCGGCCCCGGCAGGAGGCACGAGAGGACGAACAGCAGGCGCACGACGGTGGCGGACAGGCCGAAGCGGCGGCCCAGCGCGGCGCACACGCCGGCCAGCACGCGGCCTCGGGAGGGACGGACCAGGCCGTTCACGGGGGGCTCCTCTCGTCGGGGCGGTGGTGCCGGGTCAACGAGCGGGCCCGGGCGCCGGTGCCCGGCCGGCCCGGCCCGGGGCCGGCCCGGCGCGCGGCTCAGGGCAGCGTCAGGACCTCCGCGCCGGTCTCGGTGACGACGAGCGTGTGCTCGAACTGCGCGGTGCGCCGGCGGTCGCGCGTGACGACGGTCCAGCCGTCCTCCCACAGGTCCCACTCGTGCGTGCCGAGCGTCAGCATCGGCTCCACCGTGAAGACCATGCCCGGTTCCATGACCGTGCCGTGCTCGGGCGCGGCGTCGTAGTGCGGCACCACCAGGCCGGAGTGGAACGCCGGGCCGACGCCGTGGCCGGTGAAGTCGCGCACCACGCCGTGGCCGAAGCGCTTGGCGTACGCCTCGATGACGCGGCCGATCACGTTGACCGCCCGGCCCGGCGCCACGGCCGCGATGCCGCGGCGGGTGGCCTCGCGGGTGCGCTCGACCAGCAGCCGGGACTCCTCGTCCACCTCGCCGACGAGGAAGGTGGCGTTGGTGTCGCCGTGCACGCCGTCGAGGTGGGCGGTCACGTCCAGGTTCACGATGTCGCCCTCGCGCAGCACCGTGGAGTCGGGGATGCCGTGGCAGACGACCTCGTTGACGCTGGAGCACAGCGACTTGGGGAAGCCGCGGTAGCCCAGCGTGGAGGGGTAGGCGCCGTGGTCGCACAGGAACTCGTGCGCCACCCGGTCCAGCTCGTCGGTGCTCACCCCCGGGGCGATGCTGCGCGCGGCCTCCTGCATCGCGCGCGCGGCCAGCCGGCCGGCGCGGCGCACGCGCTCGACCGTCTCGGCGTCCAGCACGTGCGGGCCGGTGTAGGGCGCCGGCGCCGGCTTGCCGACGTACTCCGGCCTGGCGATCGCGGCCGGCACCGCCCGGCGCGGGCCCACCGTCCCGGGGACGAGGTCGCCGAGGGGGGCGGTGCCGCCGGGCTGGGCCGTGCCGGTGCTCATGGGCGCGAGTCTAGGTCGGGTGCGCCGGCGCGCCGGAGGGGCCAGGATGGCTGCCGTGAGCGCAGGACCGTACTACTACGACACGCGCACGGGTGAGGTGCAGGACTCCGAGCACCGCGGCCCGGCGAAGTTCCTCCTGGGCCCGTACGCCACCCGCGAGGAGGCCGCGCGCGCCCCCGAGCTGGCGCGGGCGCGCACCGAGGCGGAGGACCTCAGGGACGAGGAGGAGGACGACTGGTGACCCACCGGGCGCCCCCGGGCCCAGCCCCCGGGCGCACCCGCGGGTCCCCCGTCGGGTGGATGCCGCGGGCACTCGACCGCGGGCAGGATCGTTGGGCCGGTGCGGCTCCGGGCAGGGGCCGCGCGCAGCAGCACCCGAGGACGAGGGGGACCGCCTGATGTCGGAGTCGCTGGACCTGAGCAAGCCGCTGACGCCGCCCGCGGCGCCGGCGCCGGCCGCGAGCGACCTCCAGCTCACGCCGCCCGCCCCGGTCCCGGTGGTCGCCGACGAGCAGGCCGAGAGCATGATCCCGCTGGACGAGGCCACCCGCGCGGAGCTCGCCCGCAAGGCGCAGGCGTTCGTGGCCGACCTCGCCGCCCAGGACCCGCGCAGCCCCGCCTTCACCAAGCGCGTGGACGACATCACGCGCATGGGCGAGCAGGAGGTGCGCGCCTCCGCGCAGGTGTCCAACCGCATGCTCGAGCGCCCGGCGTCCTCCCTGGCCGGCGCCAAGGGGCAGAAGGCCTCCGGGCCCGGCGCCGACGCGCAGGTGAAGGTGGCCGGCACGCTGCTGGACCTGCGGCGCACCATCACCGAGCTGGACCCCGGCCGCGCCGACCTCAAGGGCGCCAAGAAGATCCTCGGCCTGATCCCCATGGGCAGCAAGGTCCAGCGCTACTTCGAGCGCTACCAGGACGCGCAGTCCCAGCTCGACGCCATCATCAAGGCGCTCGCCAGCGGCCAGGACGAGCTGCGCCGCGACAACGCCTCCATCGAGACCGAGAAGCAGCACCTGTGGGCGACCATGGGCAAGCTCACCGAGTACGCCACCCTCGCCAAGGCCCTCGACGAGGCCACGGTCGCCAAGATCGAGGAGGTGCGGGTGGCGAACCCGCAGGCGGCCGAGGCGCTCACGGCGGACGCGCTCTTCCCCATCCGCCAGCGCCACCAGGACCTCCTGACGCAGCTCGCCGTCAGCGTGCAGGGCTACCTGGCGCTGGACCTGGTGCGCAAGAACAACATCGAGCTCATCAAGGGCGTGGACCGCGCGCAGACCACCACCGTCGCCGCGCTGCGCACCGCCGTCATCGTCGCGCAGGCGCTGGCCAACCAGAAGCTCGTGCTGGACCAGATCAACGCCCTGAACACCACGACGAACCAGATGATCCTGTCGACCTCGGAGATGCTCAAGCAGCAGACCGCCCAGATCCACCAGCAGGCCTCCACGGCCACGGTGGACGTGGCCACGTTGCAGAAGGCCTTCGACAACGTCTTCGCCACGATGGACGCCATCGACACCTTCAAGCAGCAGGCCGTGGTCAGCATGGCCAGCACGGTGGACGCGCTGGAGGGCCAGGTGCACCGCTCGCGCTCCTACCTGGAGCGCGCGCGCAACGCCGAGCAGGACGGCACGGGCCCGGCCCTGCCCGGCCCGGGCAGGTGAGCGCGGTGGCCGAGCGGGTGCCGCGCGGCCTGCGCGCCCAGCGGGCCGCGGAACGCGCCGTCGAGGAGGCGCGGCGCTCCACCGAGCGCGCCGTGCAGGACGCCCTGCGCACCGCGGAGCAGGCCGTGCAGGGCTCGCACCGCGGCACCGAGCGGGCCGTCGTGCGCGCGCGCGGGGCGGAGGAGCGCGCCGTCGTGCGCGGGCGGCGCCCCGGCGGCCGCCCGGCGCGCACCCCGGCGCGGCGGGGTGCGCAGGCGCCGCCGGAGGTGGTCTCGCGCCGGCTGCGCAGCCGCGCCTGGCGGGCGGCAAACTCCTGGTGGCTGGCGATCCCCGCCGTGGGCCTGCCCTGGCTGGCGTTCCTCTACATGGGGCTGCGCGCGCGACGGCCGCAGTGGGTCGTGGCGGCGGCGGCGTACCTGGTGGCCTGCACCGGGGCGCTCGCGCTGCTCGCGCAGGGTTCGTGGTGGGTGCTGCTGGCCGCCCTGGTGGGCGCCGGCACGTGGGGGACGGGGCTGGTGCACGCGGTCATGGCGAACTCACGGTGGTTGCGGCTGAAGGCGGCCTTCACCGGCGAGCGGGAGGCGCTCGAGCAGGCCCCGCCCGCCCCGGTGGAGCCGGCCCCGCCCGCCGACCCGGTGCAGGCGCTGCAGGAGCGCCTGCGCGCGACGGTGGACCGCGCCAACCGCGCCGGCGGGCACCTGCCCGACGGCGCCGTGCCGGCCGTGCGCGACGTGGAGGACGTGCTGCGCCCGCTGCTGGCGCACGTGGCCCGCCGCGGCGCGCGGGTGGAGGAGCTGCACAACCTCGAGGCCATCGTCACCGACTACCTGCCCGGCGCGCTGGAGCGCTACCTGGGCCTGCCGGAGGACTACGCGCTGCACCACCGCGGCCCGTCCGGCACCACGCCCGCCGAGGAGCTGCTGACCCAGCTCGGGCTGCTGCTGGAGGGCTCGCGCGAGCTGCAGCAGGCCGTCTACGACCACGACGCGCGCCTGCTCAGCGAGCAGGGCCGCTTCCTGGACGCGAAGTTCCGCCGCTCGGACCTGGACCTGTAGGAGGCCGTGGTGGGAGTCGATCTCGGCAGGGGCGCCGCCCAGGTGCCCGAGCCCGGCGAGGGGGAGCCCACCGCGGCGGCCGGGCCCGCGGGCCCGCCACCGCCCGGCCTGCCCGGCGCGCCCACCGCGCCGCCCGGCACGCCCGGTGCGCCGCCCGCCGCCGGTGCCGCGGTGCCGGTGCGCTCCAGCCCGCCGCCCGTGCCGTTCCACCCGCGCCCGCCCTCGCCGCCGCTGCGCAACGAGGTGCGCGGCGACGCGCGCGGCGCCCACCCGGCGCGGCGCGGCGGGGACGATGACGAGGCGCGCGAGATCGAGGAGCTCGGCGTCGACGAGTCCCGGCTGACCCCCCTGGGCGCCACGCTGCCGCGGGTGGGGTTCGTGCCCGACGCGGTCCTGCAAGCGGTGCGCTTCGGCTGGATGGGGCTGTGGATCACGCTGTACGCCGTCGGCCTGTGGGCGGTGGCCCTGGTGGTGATGTTCGCCTGGATCGGGGCCAACGGCGCCTACGAGGCGCACAAGAAGGAGCTGCGCCGCCGCCGCAGGCGCGAGCTGCGCGCCCTGCGCGCCGAGCTGGCCGGCGGGCCCCCGGCGGTGACCGGCGGACCCGGGCCCGCCGGCGGGCGCGGGCGGCGCGCGCTGCGCGGCGCTCCCGCCCCGGCGCCGCAGGGCCCGCCGCCCGTGCCGCCGCCGCCGTTCGCCGCCCGCCGGGTGCCCGAGGCGGACCCGCCGGTGACGGACGCCGAGCGCGCCCTGCTGGCGACGGTGCACCGCGTGGACACCAGCGGCCGCTTCGAGCGCGCCGACGTCGTGCTCGTGCACGAGGCCGCCGAGCTGCTCTCCCCGCTGCTGCTGCGCGTGGCCGAGCGCGGCGCCGACCCGCGGGTGCGCCACGACCTGGAGACGCTGGCCACCGAGCACCTGCCGCGCACGGTGGACGACTACCTGGCCCTGCCCGCCGACTACGCCCGCGAGCACCGCACGGCCGCCGGCACCACGCCGGCCGAGGAGCTGCGCAGCCAGCTGCACCTGCTGCTGGAGGGCGCGCGCCGGCTGCGCGACGCCGTGCACGACGCCGACGTCGAGCGCCAGCAGCAGCAGAGCCGGTTCCTGGAGTCGAAGTTCCGGCGCGGCGAGCTGGACCTGTGAGCCCGGGCCCTCGGCCCGGGGACCGACGACGGAGGAGCGGGACGTGACCCTGGACGTGCAGCTGGTCGGCACGACGACGCAGATGGCGGTCGTCACCCTCAGGCCGGGGCAGGTGGTCTACGCCGAAGCCGGCAAGTTCCTCTTCTCCTCCGGCGACGTGGCGGTGGAGACCAAGCTGTCCGCCCCCGGCGAGAAGGGCGGCGAGGGCGGCATCGGCGGGCTGCTGCGCGGCGCCGTCGGCGCCGGCAAGAGGGTGCTGGCGGGGGAGTCCTTCGCCTTCCAGCACTTCTCCACCCCCGGCGGCGACGGGCTGCTGGGGCTGGCCGGCGTCCTGCCCGGCGAGATGCGCCACCTGGAGCTGGACGGCTCGACCACGTGGTACGCCGAGAAGGACGCCTTCGTCGCCGCCGAGGCCGGGGTGCGCTTCGACGTCGCCTTCTCCGGCCTGGGCCAGGGGCTCATGGGCGGGGAGGGCTTCATCCTGGAGAAGTTCACCGGCCGCGGCTCGCTGCTCATCGCCGGCGCGGGCGACTTCATCGACCTCAACCCCGCCGACTACGGCGGCACGGTGCGGGTGGACACCGGCTGCATCGTCGCCTGGGACGACGGGGTGCAGTACAGCGTGGAGACGGTGGGCCGCCTGAACCGCCAGGGCATCATGAACGCCGTCTTCGGCGGTGAGGGCCTGACCCTGGCCACCCTGCGCGGCAACGGGCGCGTCATCCTGCAGTCGGTGACCATCGAGGGCTTCGCCCGGGCGCTGGCCAAGAACGCCGCCAAGCCCGACCAGCAGGGCGTCGGCGCCCTGGGGGGCCTCTTCTCCGGCTCGCGCGGCTGAGGGCCGCCCGCCGGAACCAGCCCGCCCCCCGCGCACGTTGATCCGGGGCGGGCACCCCACGCGGGTCCCGCGCACGGGCACGGGCCCGCACGACCGACGCACTTCCGACGCACGACCGACGAAACGGAGCGCACACCATGGGCGTCAGCCTCAGCAAGGGCGGCAACGTCTCCCTCACCAAGGAGGCGCCGGGCATGACCCGCGCCGTCATCGGGCTCGGCTGGGACGCGAACAGCTTCACCGGCTCGGACTTCGACCTCGACGCCCAGGCGATCATGGTCGGCGCCAACGGCAAGGTCCCCAGCGACGGCTTCTTCGTCTTCTTCAACCAGCTGAAGTCCCCCGAGGGCTCCGTCGAGCACACCGGCGACAACCGCACCGGTGAGGGCGACGGCGACGACGAGAAGATCAACGTGGACCTCTCGCGGATCCCGGCCGAGATCGACAAGGTCGTCTTCACCGTGGCCATCTACGACGCCGACACCCGCAAGCAGTCCTTCGGGCAGGTGCGCAACGCGTTCATCCGCGTGGTCAACGCCGAGGGCGGCACCGAGGTCGCCCGCTACGACCTCTCCGAGGACGCCTCCACCGAGACCGCGATGGTCTTCGGGGAGCTGTACCGCAACGGCAGCGACTGGAAGTTCCGCGCCGTGGGCCAGGGCTACGCCGACGGCCTGCGCGGCATCGCGACCGACTTCGGCGTCAGCGTCTGACCCCCCGCCGAGCCGGCCGGCCGCGCGGCGCAGCGCCGCGCGGCGGCTGGCCGCCGGGTACCGCGCCTGAGAGGGTGCGGTGTCCCGCCCGTGCGACGGGCTCGAACGAACAGGAAGCAGACGCGTGATCCTCAAGACCTACGGCTGGTCGTTCGCCGTGACGATCGTGGGGCTGGTCCTCGCCGCCTGGTACGGCCTGTCGGCCCACCTCGGCATCTTCCAGGCGCTGCTCCTGGTGGTGATCCTGTGCGTGCTGGAGATCAGCCTGTCCTTCGACAACGCCGTCGTGAACGCGACGGTGCTGGAGAGGATGAGCGACTTCTGGCAGAGGATCTTCCTCAGCGTCGGCATCATCATCGCCGTCTTCGGCATGCGCCTGGTCTTCCCGATCATCCTGGTCAGCGTCACCGCGGGCCTGGGACCGGTCGAGACGGTCCAGCTCGCGCTCGAGGGCGGCGACCCCGAGGAGCCCGGCACCTACGGGTACGCGCTCAACGAGGCGCACCCGACCATCGCGGCCTTCGGCGGGATGTTCCTGCTCATGCTCTTCCTGAACTTCCTGTTCGGCGAGAAGGAGCACCACTGGCTCAAGCCGGTCGAGCGCCTCGGCGAGCGCATCGGCAAGCTCGAGGCGGTGCAGGTCATCGTCGCCGGCGCGGTGCTGCTGGTGGCGGCGGAGACCTTCGCCACCGACCACGGCCGCACCGTCCTGGCCTCCGGCCTGGCCGGCATCCTCACGTACCTGCTGGTCAACGGCCTCGGCGAGCTGTTCAACGTCGAGGAGCACCTCGAGCACGGCGACGAGCAGCACGCCGACCAGGCGGGCGCCGCGGCCGCCGGCACCGGTGCCGTCGTCGCCCAGCGCAGCGGCGGCTCGGGCGGGGGCCCCAGCGGGGTCGCCAAGGCCACCGGCAAGGCGGCGTTCTTCCTGTTCCTGTACCTGGAGGTCCTGGACGCCTCCTTCTCCTTCGACGGCGTCATCGGCGCCTTCGCCATCACCTCCGACCCGATCATCATCGCGATCGGCCTGGGCGTGGGCGCGATGTACATCCGGTCGATGACCGTGCACCTGGTGCGCGAGGGGACGCTGGCGCAGTACCCCTACCTCGAGAACGGCGCCCTGTGGGCCATCGGCGCCCTCGCCGTCATCCTCATCATCAGCATCGAGGTGCACATCCCCGAGGTCGTCACCGGCCTGATCGGCCTGGCCTTCATCGTGGCGGCGCTCATCAGCTCCATCGTGCGCAACCGCCGCCACCCGGAGGAGGCGCGCGTGGAGGCGCACGCCACCGCCTGACGGACGCCCCGAGGGGGCGGCGGGCCGGGCACGGGTGGGCACGGGTGGGCACTGACGGGCACGGGCGGGCGGGGCGCGGCGGAGGAGGACCAGGTGGCGGGCGACGGTCGGCCGGCCGAGGCGGTGCACAACTTCCTCGGACGCCCCGGTCCGCGCCGCAGCGCGCGCACGCTGGCCGACCACCTGGCGCCACGGCCCCCCGCCCACCCCCCTGCCCGGCC
>NZ_JBJLRD010000026.1:0-61028 GCF_050871305.1 Kineococcus gypseus
GGGGGGGGGGGGGGGGGGGGGGGGGGGGGGGGGGGGGGGGGGGGGGGGGGGGGGGGGGGGGGGGGGGGGGGGGGGGGGGGGGGGGGGGGGGGGGGGGGGGGGGGGGGGGGGGGGGGGGGGGGGGGGGGTGTGGGGGGGGGGGGGGGGGGGGGGGGGGGGGGCGCGGGCGGGGCCCGCCGCCCCCCCCCCCCCCCCCCCCCCCCCCCCGACACCGGTGGCGCGGGTCGGGCGGGCCGCCCGCGTCAGCCGCGCGGCTGCGCCGGGTTCGTCGGGTCCCCGTGCGACGGCGGGTTGACCGGCGGGGCGTTCGTGGTGGCCGGGCTCAGCGCCGGCCCGCCCGCGGCGGGGGCGTGCTCCGGCTGCGCGCCGGCGGGGTTCCCGCCGGAGGGCTCGGCCCCCGCGGCGAGCTGGTCGGCGCGCGCCCGCAGCACCGTCAGCACGGGCTCGCGCGCGCCGTGGGCCTCCTCGTAGACGATGAGGTCGCCCAGCCCGGCGGCGTCCAGGGAGCGGATGCGGTCGGTCAGGGTGGCCACCGGCAGGTGGTCGTAGTCCGGGATGGCCAGGGTCGAGCGCTCGTCGCTGCTCACGGTTCTCCGTCCGTCGGGTCCCCGGGGCGGTCCCCCGGGGACGGTGGTCGTGGTCCTCGGGCGCGTCAGGCGTGCTCGGCGGTGGGCATCTCCACGCGGCGCGGCAGGACCAGGCCGAGCAGCACCATGCCGATCGCGAGGACCAGGTGCAGCCAGTCGTCGGCGGTGTTCAGCGGCACGAAGTTCGCCCGGCTGTCCTCGGCGACGACCAGGCCGTAGATCCACAGCGCGGCGTAGGCGACGCCGCCGACGATCAGGAAGCTGCGCGCCGCCGAGGCCGCCCTGGCGGCGGCGATGCCCACCACGCCCAGGGCCAGGTGCAGCAGGTTGTGCAGGATCGAGACCATGAAGATCCCGAGCAGCATGGCGTGCGAGTCGGGGCCGGCGAAGCCGAGCGCGTCGTAGTCGGTGGTGATCCCGGGGACGAACCCGGCGACGCCGACGACGACGAACACCGCGCCGACGATCAGCGAGGCGGCCTGCACGGGCGAGCGGCGGGTGGTGGCGGTGCGGCCGGTGGTCCTGGTGGCCATGACGAGCTCCTCGAGGTGGTGCCGCCCGGGTGGGCGCACGGGGTTCGTGTGACGCGGCCGGGTGCCGCGGCGGGAGGCACGCGCTGCTGGACCTCTCCCCCCACGGTAGGCAGCGGCGGTGCGCGGGCAACTCGGGGCGCACCGGGGCGGTGCCCGCGGGCGCTGTCGGGGGCCGCTGCGAGGATCGCCGCGTGAGCACCCCGCCGCGCACCACCGACCCCGTCGCGCTGACGCGCGCGCTGACCCGCGCCGTGGCGGCGCTGGGCGCCGACGACCCGGAGGGCTTCGAGGCGGCGTCGGTCGCCCTGGCGGCGATGGACGCCGGTCAGGTGCGCACCGTGCTGGGCCGGGTGCTGCGCGGGGCGCTGGAGGAGCTACACCCCGACGGCCTGGACGCCGACGACCTGCGCGCGGTGGTGCAGCGCTGCACCCGCTCGGCGCCGGCGTGGTTCCCGGCGCTGGACCCGCAGCTGCTCGTCGTGGCGCTGGTCGGTGCGCTGGGCGAGCACCCCGAGGAGGGCGAGGCGCCGCGCGCGCCGCACGAGGCGGTGCTGCGCCACGGCCTGCTGCTGGCGGCGGACGTGGTGCCGCGCACGGGCCGGCCGCTGCGCGCCCACCTCGACGCCGCCCTGGCGGAGGTGCGGCGCGCGGAGACGGTGGAGATGCCCTGACGGGTGCCCTGACGGGCGCCGACGGGCGCCGGCGGGCGCCACCCCGCCGGGCGGTCAGCTCGCCGGTACCCCCGCGACCAGGTCCACCTCGACGAGGGCGCCCACGGCCAGGCCGGTGACGCCCACGGTGGTGCGCGCCGGCAGCGGGCCCGTGAACCAGCGCTCGTAGGCGGCGTTGAACCCCTCGAACCCGTCGAAGTCCGTCAGGTACACGCGCACGTGCAGGGCGTCGTCCCAGGTGAGGCCGAAGCGGTCCAGCACCGCGGCGAGGTTGCGGCGCACCTGCTCCGCCTGCTCCAGCAGACCCCCCGGCACGAGCTCACCGGTGGCCGGGTCGGTGGGCATCTGGCCGGTGACGAAGACCAGGTCGCCGAAGCGGGTGGCGTGCGCGAAGGGACCCACCCGCGGCGGCACCCCGTCCTGCGGGCCGAACACGAACGTCTCCTTGCGGCTCACGGCAGCGATCCTGCCCCACCGGGCGGCGCCGCGTCCCGCCGCTCGACGAGCAGGCGCAGCCCGCCGCGCGGGCGCAGCGAGACCAGCGCCTCCACCCGCGGGCGCGGGCCGGGCACGGGCCGCACCGACCGGTCGCGCAGCAGCGCCGCGAGCACGAGCACCTCCTCCACCAGCGCCAGGTCGCGCCCGATGCACTGGCGCGGGCCGGCGCCGAAGGGCACGTAGGCGTCGCGGCGCCCGGCGTCCAGGAAGCGCTCGGGGCGGAACTGCTCGGGGCTGGGCCACACCGCGGGGTGGCGGTGCAGCGCCCAGGTGCTGACGATGACGAGCGTGCCGGCGGGCACGGGCACGCCGGCCAGCACGTCGTCCTCCAGCGCCCGGCGGGTGACCACCCACGCCGGCGGGTACAGCCGCAGCGACTCGTCGACCACGGCGCGCGCGTAGCGCAGCCGCGGCACGTCCTCCCAGCGCGGCTCGCGCGCGCCGCCCGGCGGGCCGAGGACGTCGGCGAGCTCCGCCTGCAGGCGCCGCTGCGCCGACGGCTCGCGCGCCAGCAGGTCCAGCGTCCACGTCAACGAGGAGGCGACGGTCTCGTGGCCGGCGACGACGAAGGTGACGAGCTCGTCGCGCACCTCCTGCGCGCCCATGCCGGCGTTGAGCATCAGCCCGACGACGTCGCTCGCCCCGGCCTCCACGCCGCGCGCGCGGCGCTCGGCGAGGACCTGGGCGCACACCGCGTCGATCTCGGCGACGCGCGCGGCCAGCGCGCGCCGCGAGCGGGTGGGCCACGAGGCGGGCACCGGCGAGGAGGCCCGGCCCACGACCAGCTCCAGCGCCTCGCCCACCGCGTCGACGAGGCGCTGGGCCACCCCGGACAGGTCCGCGGCGGCCAGGGTGCGCCCGACGACCTCCAGGGAGGCGCGCGAGACGGCGTCCACGACGTCCAGGGGCCGCCCGGGCGCCAGGGCGTCGACCTCCGCGCGCAGCGCGCGGGCCGCGGCCGCGGCGTGCGCGGCGACGGCGTCCAGGGAGCCGTGGTGGAACGCCGGCTGCACCACGCGCCGGTGCGCGCGCCAGGTCGCGCCGTCGCCGGCCAGCAGGCCGGGGCCGGTGACGGAGGCCAGCGCCGCGTACTGCACGGTCGCCTTGCCGTAGCCGCGGGCGTTGTCCACCAGGACGCGGCGCACGCCGGCGGGGTCGTTGAGCACCAGCACGGGCGTGCGCGGCAGGGGCACGGCGGCCACGTCGCCGTGGCGGCGCGCCAGGCCGGCGAGGAACTCGTGCGGGGCGCGGCGGATGGCCGGCACCGAGCGCACCATCTCCCACGGCAGCGGGCCGTCGGCGGCCAGCGGGGTGTAGCGGGCGTTGCGGCGCACCGGCCCGGTGGACCCCGTGGACCCGTGGGACCCGGTGCGCGCGGTGGGCCCGGTGGCGCTCAGAGGTACAGCCCGGTGCGGCCGTCCTCCACGCGCGGGGCGGCCACGGCGTGCAGGTCGCGCTCGCGCAGCAGGACGTAGCCCTTGCCGGCCAGCTCCACCTCGGCCTTGTCCTCGGGGTCGAAGAGCACGCGGTCGCCGGTCTGCACCTGCCGCACGTGCGGTCCCACCGCCATCACCGACGCCCAGGAGAGCCGGCGCCCCACGGCCGCGGTGGCCGGGATGACGATGCCCGCGGAGGACTTGCGCTCGCCGGCGTCGTCGGCCGACACGAGCACCCGGTCGTGCAGCATCCGGACGGGCAGGCGGGAGGCGTCGGCGGGCGTGCTCACCCGCGGAACGGTAGCGCCCCCGCAGCCGGGTCGGCTCGGGGGCGCTGCGCGGGGTGCTCGGGGTGCTCGGGGCGTCAGCGGCGCCGGCTGCGCACCGCCCGCACGACCAGCAGCGTCGCGACGCCGAGCACGACGACGCCCACGGCGGCCAGCCGGCCGGTGCGCGGCGAGCCGTCGGGGGCGGTGGCGAAGGCGGTGGCCCGCTGCTGCGCCGAGGCCAGGGCCCGCTTGCGGATCTCCGCGGGCTTGAGCCGGTCGGTCAGCTCGTCGATCGTCCCCGCGAGCTGCGCGCGCCGCAGCTCCACCTCGCGCTCGAGGGCGCGCGGGTCGTTCGTGGTGATCTCGGCCTTGCCGTCGCTGGCCGTCACGGCCACCTCCTGCCCGTCGCACGGGTCGTCTCAGCCGGGGGCGTGCCGCCCGGCGCCGGTCCTGCGCCGGACCCCGCGGGGCCCGGCCGTCCGCCGAACCGTACCGGAGCACCCGCACCGCGGCCCCGGCGGCGCGCACGGCCGTTACGGTGCACCCGTGAGCGCCCGACCCGCCCCCGGTGACCCCGCCCCCGACTTCACGCTGCCCGCCCACGACGGCGGCACCGTCACGCTCTCGCAGCTGCGCGGGCAGAGCGTCGTCGTGTACTTCTACCCGGCCGCGATGACGCCCGGCTGCACCACGCAGGCGTGCGACTTCCGCGACTCGCTCGCCTCGCTGACCGCGGCCGGCTACCGCGTGCTGGGCGTCTCGCCCGACCCGGTGGACAAGCTCGCGGCCTTCGCCGAGCGCGACGCGCTGACCTTCCCGCTGCTGTCCGACCCCGAGCACCGGGTGCTGGAGGCGTACGGCGCGTGGGGCGAGAAGACCAGCTACGGGCGCACGTCGGTGGGCGTGATCCGCTCCACCGTCGTCGTCGGTCCCGACGGGACGGTGGTCCTGGCCCAGCACGGCGTGCGCGCCGCCGGCCACGTCGCCCGCCTGCGCCGCGACCTCGGCCTCGACGCCGCCTGACCCGCTCGCGCCCGCTCGCGCCCGCACAAGACCCGCGTCCCCGCCGCGCACCCCCGCGCCGCCCGGGGCTGGGTTACCCTCGGTCGTCGCGAGCGGGAGTGGTGTAACTGGCAGCCACGCAGGATTTAGGTTCCTGTGCCTCCGGGCGTGCGGGTTCGAGTCCCGTCTCCCGCACGGCGCCCCGGCGCGTCCCCGCGCGCCCGCAGGGGGCGCGCTCAGGCCGCCCCGCGCCGCTGCCCGCGCAGCAGCCGGCCGGTGTACCGGGCGATCTCGCGCGGTCCCGAGCGCGGGGCGGCGGCGTCCACGGCGGCGTTGTAGTTCGTGTTCGTGTTGACGTCGTAGGTCACGACGCGCCCCTCGGCGGTGGTGATGAACTCCACCCCGGCGACCTCGATCCCGTTGCGGCGCAGGAACTGCGCGTACCTCTCCAGGACCGGGTGGTCGAAGCCCTCGCGCAGCGAGAAGATCGTCTCCCCCGGCTCCTGCGCCACGGTGGCGCCCGGCGGCAGCACCGGGCGGCCGGTGACCGGGTCGATCGCGCACGCGTCGGCCGGGCACAGCTGGAAGCCGCCGCGGGCGGTGTCGGCGCGCAGCGCGTAGAGGAACTCCCCGCCGACGAACTCGGCGCGCGTGACGCTGTCGTCGGCGGAGGCGACGAACTCCTGCAGCAGCCACACGCCGTCGAACGGCTCCTCCAGCTCCCCGGAGGAGCGCGCGTCGGCGAACTCCTCGTAGCCGGAGAACCTCGCCACCCCCAGGCCCTTGCCGCCCTGGGAGTGCTTGGTGACGAACGGCCCGCCGACCCGCTCGGCGAAGCGGCGCGCCGCCGCGTCCAGGCCGGGGCCGACGACGGCGACGGTGCGCGGCACGTCCACGCCGGCCGCGGCCAGGGCCGTCAGCTGCGCCACCTTGCTCAGCTCCAGCTCCAGCACCGGGCGGCCGTTGACGGTGCGCGCACCGGCCGCCTCCAGCCAGGACAGCACCGCGCGCGCGTGCGCCGGGGAGGCGTCGTGGCCGCGGGTGTGCGCGGAGGCGGACATCCGCGACCACCACACGCCCGGCGCGGGCTCGGCGGCGAGGTCCAGCTCACCGCCGGTCAGCACGTGCTCGACCATCGGCACGCCCTCGGCGGCGAACGCCTCGACGAACGGGGGCATCCACTCGGGGTTCTCGTGCAGGACGTGGACGGCGGGGACGGCGGGGACGGCGCTCTCGCTCACGGGAGCGATCCTCCCCCCGCCCCCGGGCACCGGCGAACCCGCCCCGCGCCCGGGGGGCCACCTGGTGCACTGGTCCCGTGCACCCCCACCCGCACGGCGGCCGCGACGCGCCGCCCGCCGTCGTGGCGCCGCGCGCGCGCCGCGCCCTGACCGCGCTCGTCCTGGCCGTCCTGCTCGCCGCCGGCGCGGGCGTGGCCGCCACCTGGCCGCAGCGGGTGCCCTCGGCGGACACCGCGTACACCGGCGCCGAGACCGTGCGCGGGCGGGTGAGCGCCACCACCGCCCGCACCTGCGCGGGCGGGCTGGCCGAGGACCGGCTGCCCGACGGCACCGTGCCGCAGGAGGTGGAGTGCCCCGAGGCCGCCGTCGCGCTCGACGGCGGCGGCACGGCCGTGGTCACCGTGCCGCCGGCCGTCTTCCACGGCGGCCTGGGCGCCGGGGACCGCGTCGTGCTCAGCCGCTACCCCGGCGAGGCGGGTGCGGCGCCGACGTACGTGTGGGAGGACGTGGACCGGCGCGCCGCCCTGGCCGTGGCGGTGGCGGTGTTCGTGCTGCTGACCGTCGCGGTGGGCGGGCGGCGCGGCCTGGCCGCGCTGGCCGGCCTGGCGCTGGGCGGGGCGGCGATCGCGTTCCACGTGCTGCCGGCGCTGCTGGCCCAGGAGGACCCCGTCGCCGTGGGGCTCAGCTCCGCCACGGTCGTGATGGGCGTCGTCCTCTACCTGACCCACGGGGTCTCGGTGCGCACCACGGTGGCGTTCCTGGGCACCGTGGCGGGGCTGGTGCTCACGGCCGGGGCCGCGGTGCTGGCCGTGGACGCCGCGGGCCTGCAGGGCCTGGGCGACGAGGAGTCGTACACGGTCACGCTCCTGACCGGCGCGCTGGACCTGCGCGGGGTGGTCCTCGCCGGCACCCTCGTGGCGGCGCTGGGCCTGCTCAACGACGTGACCATCACCCAGGCCGCGGCCGTGTGGGAGCTGCGCGGCGCCGACCCGGCGGCGGGCTCGCGCGCGCTGTTCGCGGCGGGCATGCGCGTCGGGCGCGACCACCTGGCCTCGACGGTCTACACGGTCGCGTTCGCCTACGCCGGGGCGGCGCTGCCCGCGCTGCTGCTGGTGCGCCTGTACTCCCAGCCCCTGGGGCAGTGGGTGACCTCCTCGGCGATCGCGGAGGAGGTCGTGCGGACCGCGGTGGGCGGGGCCGCGCTGGCGGTGACCGTGCCGGTGACGACGGCGCTGGCCGCCGCGCTCGTCAGCCGCGCGGTGCCCGCGGGCGCAGCGCCCGGGCCGCCCGGCCCGACCCGGTGGGCGGGCCGGGCCGGGTGAACCGGCCCAGCACCGCGCACACCGCGAGCGCGAGGAGCACCAGCAGCACGATGGTGGCGCCCGGCGGCGTGCCCACGGCCGCCGAGCCCAGGACGCCGCTGACGCTGGCGACGGCACCCAGGGCGCCGGCGATCCGGCACAGGGCCGCGAAGCTGCGGCTGACGTGCTGGGCGGCGACCACGGGCAGCACCATGAGGGCGCTGAAGAGCAGCAGGCCGACCGTGCGCATCGAGAGCACGACGGTCACCGCGGTCAGCACCGCCAGCGCGGTGCTCAGGGTCCGGGTCGGCAGGCCCGAGGCGCGCGAGTGCTCCTCGTCGAGGGAGAAGGCGAAGAACCACGGCCGCCACAGGGCCATCGCCACCAGCAGGACCACGGCCAGCACCGCGAACACCCGCACGTCGGTGGGGCTGGTGGTGGTGAGGGCGCCGAACAGGTAGCCCTCGAGGTCGGTGGTGCTCCCCGCCGGCGCCAGCGACATCAGCAGCACCCCCACGGCGATGCCGCCGTAGAAGACGACGGCCAGGGCCGCGTCGCCGCCGGTGCGCCCGCCCCGCCGCAGGAACTCGATGAGCAGCGCGGCGCCGACGGCGGTGGCCAGCGCCGTCCACACCGGCGCGGTGCCGGTGAGCACGCCGGCCGCGACCCCCGCCAGGGCCACGTGGCCCAGCCCGTCGCCGATGAGGGACAGGCCGCGCTGGACGACGAAGACGCCGACCAGCGGTGCCGCGAGACCGACGACGAGCGCGGCGAAGAGCGCGCGGCGCATGAAGTCGTACTCCAGGACGGCGAGCAGGTCGCTCACGCGGCACCCCCGGCACGAGGCGTCAGCACGGGTTCCGCACCCGGCGCCGCGGGGACGAGGACGGAGGAGCGCGCGGGCACCAGGCCGGTGCGGGTCAGGGTCACCGAGCGGGTCAGCGCCCCGGCGAGGGCGTCGAGCTCGTGGGTGACCACCAGGACACCGGCGCCGTCGCGGACCGCGCGGCGCAGGGCGTCGACCACCAGGCGCTGGCTGGTCGCGTCGACCCCGGCCGTGGGTTCGTCGAGCAGCAGCAGCCGGGCGCCCGACGCCAGGGCCCGCGCCAGCAGGGCGCGGCGCTGCTGACCCCCGGACAGCAGGCCGAAGGGCGTGCCGGCCAGCTCGGCGAGACCGGTGTCGCGCAGGGCGCCGGCGACGGCCTCGCGGTCGCGCCGGCGCTGCTCCGGGCGCCAGCGCGCCAGCGGCCCGCGCCGCACGAGCCGCCCGGTGGAGACCACCTCGCGCACGGTGGCGGGCACGCCGGCGGCGCCGGTGTGGCGCTGCGGGACGTAGCCGACGGGCCGGGCGGACACCCGCAGCTCGCCCTCGACGACGTCGGCCAGGCCCAGCGCGGCGCGCAGCAGGGTGGTCTTGCCCGTGCCGTTGACACCGAGCAGGGCCACGCACTCGCCGGCGGCGACGTCGAGGTCGACGGCCGGGGTCACCGGGGTCCCGCGGTGGCCGGCGCGGCACCGGCGCAGCCGCAACAGGTTCTGGTCCGTGGGTCGAGGCACGGCGGCAGACTAGTGGTAACGATTCTCAGTGTGTGTAAGGTGGCGAACCGTTCTCATCAAACGGGGCTGCGCCCCCCTCGACCGGGAGATCCGATGCCCCTCCTCGCCCCGCACCCGCGACGCTCGACCGCCCTGACCGCCCTGACCGCCACGCTGTCCGCCGCGTGCCTGGCCGCCGTGACCGCCTGCTCCAGCGGCGACGGGTCCGCCACCCCGGCCGCCGCGCAGAGCCCGAGCGGGTCGGTGTCGCGGACACCTGCGCCGGCCACCGAGGCCGCCGCCAGCCAGCCGCGCCTGGCCGTGACGTACGACGGCGGCGTGCAGATCCTCGACGCGAACTCCCTGGAACTCCTGGCAGACCTGCCCTTCGAGGGTTTCGCGCGCGTGAACCCCGCCGGCGACGGCCGCCGAGTGTTCGTCACGGCCACCGGCGGCTGGCACGTCGTCGACGCCGGCGCCTGGGAGGAACCCCACGGCGACCACGGGCACTACTACACGACCGAGCCCAGCGACACCGGCATCGTCTTCGAGGCCGAGGAGGCGGGTCACGTCGTCAACCACGCCGGCCGCACCGTGCTCTTCGACGACGGCACCGGGGAGATCGTCTCCTTCGACAGCGACGAGGTGGCCGACCCCGACCGCGAGGTGCGCGAGATGTCCACGCCGTCGGCGCACCACGGCGTCGCCGTGGAGCTCTCCGACGGTTCCACGATCGTCACCGAGGGCACCGAGGAGTCCCGCGACGGCATCCGCCTGCTCGACGCCTCCGGCACGGAGGTGGCCGCCTCCACCGACTGCCCGAACGTGCACGGCGAGACCGTCGCGGCCGACGAGGTCGTCGTGGTCGGCTGCACCGACGGCGTGCTCGTGGTCGAGGACGGGCGGATCACCAAGATCGACAGCCCCGACGAGTACGGCCGCATCGGCAACCAGTGGGGCCTGGACGACTCCCCGATCGTCGTCGGCGACTACCGCGCCGAGCAGGACACCCCCACCGACGCGGTGGGCAGGATCTCGCTGATCGACACCGCCACGAACCAGTTGCGCCTCGTCCAGCTGCCCGCGTCCTACTGGTACCGCTCCCTCGGGCGCGGCGAGGACGGCGAGGCCGTCGTGCTGGGCACCGACGGCGCCCTGCACGTCGTCGACACCGCCGGCGCCGCGGTGACGCGCTCGGTGCCGGTCATCGCCCCGTGGCAGGTCCAGGAGGACTGGCAGGCCCCGCAGCCGCAGGTCTTCACCACGGAGGGCACGGCGTACGTCACCGAACCGGCCACGAACTCCGTGCACGCCGTGGACATCGCCACCGGCGAGGTCTGGCGCAGCGCCGCGCTGAGCGTGACGCCCAACGAGCTCACGGGCGTCACCGGCGCGGCGGACGAGCACGGGCACGAGGGCGAGCGCGAGGGCGAGCACGAGGGCGAGCACGAGGGCAAGCACGAGGAGACGCGGAGCTGATGCGCTCCCCCTCCCGCCCGCTCGCGGCCGCCGCGGTGCTCGCGCTCGCGGCCTGCGGCAGCACCGGCACGAGCACTGGCACGTCCGGCGGTGAGGAGGGCGACGACGGGCTGCGGGTGACCGTCTCGTCGTACCCGCTGCAGTACGTCGCCGAACGGGTCACCGCCGGGCGGGCCGAGGTGGACAACCTCGTCCCGCCCGGCGGTGACAGCCACGACGTGGAGCTGACCCCGCAGCAGGTCGGCGCGCTCGGCGAGGCGGACCTGGTCGTGCACGTACCCGGGCTCCAGCCCGCGGTCGACGAGGCCCTGGGCGTCCAGCCGCCGGTTTCCCTGGTGGACGCGGCGCCCCTAGCCGACCTCGAGGGCGACCCGCACTTCTGGCTGGACCCCACGCGCATGGCCGAGCTCGCCACCCGGGTGGCCGACGCCGCCTCCGAGCTCGACCCCGACCGCGCCGGCGAGTACGCCGCCGAGGCCGAGGAGCTCGGCCGCGAACTGGCCGAGCTCGACCGCGAGTACGCCACGGCCCTGGCACCCTGCGCCGGCGCGACGCTCGTCACCGCGCACGAGGCGTTCGGGTACCTGGCCGAGCGCTACCACCTGCAGCAGCTGGGCATCAGCGGCATCGACCCGCACGTGGAACCCTCGCCCGCACGGCTGCGGCAGGTCGTGGACACCGTCCGCGGGCGCGACGTGCGCACGGTGTTCTTCGAGGCGACCACCAGCCCGGCCGTCGCCGAGACCCTCGCGCAGGACCTGGGGGTGCGCACGTCCGTGCTGCACCCCGTCGAGCGCGTCGCCGAGGACCAGGACTACCCCGGCCTCATGCGCGAGAACCTCACCGCGCTCACCGAGGGCCTGAACTGCCGCGCCTGACCCGCCGGGCCTGAACCGGCAGGCCCACGCGCCGGCTCCGGCGCGCGGGCCCGGCGACGCCGTCGCTCAGGCGGGCAGGCTCGTGAAGACGACCGGCGTGGTCGTCGGCTGCACCGAGCCGCCCGCCGGTTCCAGCGAGATGCCGAAACCGGTGGCGCCGTCCAGCGCCGGCAGCACCGCCACCGCACGCCCGTCGCCGCCGGGCGCCGGCAGCAACCCCGCGGAGCTGACCGCCTCGCCCTGCACCAGCCACAACTGCCAGGCGCTGCCCTCCCCCGGCGCGGGCAACCCGGCGGTCACCACGGCCGCGCGGTCCCCGGCGCGCACCAGCGTGGCCGTGCCGCCGGAGGACGCCTGCACCGTGGCGGTGCTCGCCGAACCCGACGCGAGCAGCCCCGCGACCTGCTGCAGGGTCCCCTCGGCCGCGCGACCGGCGGCGGCCACCTCGCGGGCGCGCTCGGCGTCGCCGCGCGCGTCCAGCGCCACCCCGGTGCCGGCGGCCGCGACGGCGATGCCGGCCGCGGCCACCAGCGCGCTCCAGCGCGAGGGCCCGCGGCGCGCGCGGCGCCGCTCGGCCAGGTCCACCACCGGCGCGGCGCCCCCGGCGACGGGCTCGCCCTCCGGCCGTCCACCCGCGGGGGGTTGCTGCCCAGGGGGTTCCTGCGCGGGAGGTTCCTGGGGCGTGGCCGCGATCGCGGCGAGGACCTGCGCGCGCAGGTGTCCCGGCGGCGGCACGGCCGAGCCGGCCCCCAGGCGCGCGGCGGTCTCGCGCAGCGCGTCGGCCTCGCGGCGCTCGCCCCGCTCGCGGCGCAGCCGCTCCTCGTAGGCGGCGCGCTCGTCGTCGTCGAGGGCGTCCAGCGCCCAGGCGCCGGACAGCTCCGTGTCGTCGCCGGCCGCGGGCCGGTGCGGCTCGCGCTCGTGCGGCTCGCGCTCGTCCCCCCCGCTCACGACCGCACCCCCATCGCGTCGCGCAGCTTCAGCAGCGCGTCGCGCAGCCGCGTCTTGACCGTCCCCAGGGGCAGGCCCAGGTCCTCGGCGATCTCGCGGTGCGTGCGCCCGCCGTAGTACGCCAGGTCGACCGCCTGCCGCTGCACCGGGCTCAGGACGTCGAGGGCGCGCTGCACCTCCTCGTGCTCGAGCAGCACCTCGACCTCCTCGCTGACGCTGTCGTAGGGGGACTCCTCGCGGACGCCGTAGCGCTCGTCGCGCTCGGAACCCGCCTGGCTGGAACGCACGCGGTCCACCGCGCGCCGGTGGGCCATCGTGACGACCCACCCCCGGGCGCTGCCGCGCTCCGGGTCGAAGCGGGCGGCGGTGCGCCACGCCTCCAGGAACACCTCCTGCACGACCTCCTCGGACTGCGCGCGGTCGCGCAGCACCCGCAGGACGGTGCCGTGCACCGCCGCGGCCGTCGCGTCGTAGAACGCGGCGAACGCGGCCTGGTCGCCGCGGGCCGCGGCGGCGAGCGCGGTGTCCGCGTCGCCCCGCTCCGCGGCGCCGGCGGCGCGGGGACGGGAGGTGGTCATCACCACCACTGTCGCACCTCCCCTCCCCGCGCACCGAACCGGTGCCTCGACCACCGCCGCTGCCGCCCGCTGCCGGGTCAGGCGGGCGGCATCAGGACGGAGTCGACCAGGTAGACCGTCGCGTTGGCGGTCTGCACGCCCCCGCACACGACACCGGTCCCGCCGTTGACGGTGAGCATCTCCGGGGTGCCCGCCACGGTGAGGTCCGCGCCCTGCAGGGTGGTGTGGGTGCCCACGACCTCCTGCGGGCTCAGCCGGCCCTGCACCACGTGGTAGGTCAGGATCGACTGCAGCGCCGCGCTGTCGGTCTTCAGCGACTCCACCGCCTCGGCCGGCACCTTCGCGAAGGCGTCGTCGACGGGCGCGAAGACGGTGTACTCGCCGCCGTTGAGGTCGTCGACGAGGTTCACGTCCGGGTTCAGGCCCCCGGAGACGGCGGCGGTCAGGGTCTTCAACAGCGGGTTGTTCGAGGCGGCGGTGGCCACCGGGTCCTGCGCCATGCCGGAGACCGACGCGGGCCCGGAGGCGTTGGCGGCGGCGTAGTCGGCGCAGCCCGGGCCGGCCGGCATGCTCATCATCGCGGCGCTGCCGGAGTTCGCGGCCTCGGGGGCGGCGGGGCTAGAGGAGGGGCTGGAGGAGGAGCTGCTCGACGGGCTCGACATCGACCCGGCGTCGGCGGTGGAGGTGGTGTCCTCCCCGCCGCAGGCGGCCAGGCCCAGGGTGGTGGTGGCGAGCAGGGCCAGCAGGGTTCCGGTGCGCTTCACGGTGCGTCCTTCCTCAGGTGTTCCGGCCGGTGTGCCCGGCCGGTCGTTCACCCGGGGTTCGGAACCCCGGGCTCCGCGGATTGGCCCGTCGCGACGTTCACCCGTCCGGCGCAAGGGGTTCTGCGGCGGGTTCTCGCCGGGCCGGGTTCGGCGTGGTCGGGAGGCCGGGGCCGGGGAGTCCTCCGCCGGGCTCTCCGCCCGCGCGTCACCCGCCGTCGAGCTCCTCGCCGGGCGTCGGCGCGGGCTCCGGACGCCCGGCTGCGGACCCCCCGTCCCCGGCCGCGCGCAGCTCACCACCCACCAGGCCGGGGAAACCGTGCGAGCGGTCGGCGGAGCGAAGTCCCGCAAGGTGGCGTCCGGTGAGGTGGGAGGCCGGCGGGGTGGTGGGGTTCCCGGGCATCCGGAGCCCGCCCCGTGCTGGGAGGCGCGGCGCGCGGTCGGCAGCGGGCGGAGCGCCCGGGAACCCCACCGCCCCGCCGGCCGGGCGAGGACCCGGCCACGCGAGGACTGGACCCACGGGCTGGAACCCCGCGGAACTACTCGACCGTGACGGTGACCGAGTGGAACCCGCTGGAACCGTTCGGGATCGGCGCCACGACGTCGCCGGTCTGCGGGGTGCCGGTGCCGTCGGTGGCGCGGACCTCCAGCACGTGCCCGCCCGGTTCGGCGTCCCAGTCGAACACCCACTGGCACCAGGTGTCCGCCGAGGCCGACGGCAGCAGGCGGGCGGGTTCCCACTCGCCGCGGTCCACGCGCACCTCGACGGTGCGCACGCCGCGGGTCTGCGCCCAGGCGACGCCGGCGACGGGCACGCGGCCGGCGCGCACGCGGCCGAAGGGCCCGGGCACGTCGATGCGCGAGGCGGTCTTGATCGGCGCCTCCTCGGCCCAGCCGCGCTGGGTCCAGTAGGCGCTGCGCTCGGCGAAGCGGGTGACCTCGATGTCGGTGACCCACTTGCAGGCGGAGACGAACCCGTACAGGCCGGGGATCACCATGCGCACGGGGAACCCGTGCTCGCGCGGCAGGGGTTCGCCGTCCATGCCGACGACGAGCATGGCGTCGCGCCCGTCGGTGGCCTCGGCCAGCGGGGCGGAGAGGGTGAACCCGTCGGTGCTGGTGGCGAAGAGCATGTCGGCGCCGGCGCGCACCCCGGCGCGCCCGAGCAGGTCGGCCAGCGGGTACCCCAGCCAGCGGGCGTTGCCGACGTAGTCGCCGCCGACCTCGTTGCTCACGCAGGTCAGGGTGATCCACCGCTCGCGCAGCGGCAGGGCGAGCAGGTCGGCGTAGGTGAGGGTGATCTCCTGCTCGACCATGCCGTGCAGCCGCAGGCTCCAGTCCTCGGCGCGCACGTCGGGCACCACCAGGGCGGTGTCGATGCGGTAGAAGTCGCGCGTGCCGGTGGCGTAGGGCGTCAGGCCCGCGCCCGCGAGGGCGGCGGGGTCGGTGCCCGCGGGCAGCGGCGGCGCCGGGTCGGCCGGTGCGGGCAGCGTGACGCGGGCGCGGGACTCCTCGGCGCTGCGGGCGCCGGTCAGCGCGCGCCCGGCGCCGCCGGTGGCCAGGCCGGCGGCGGCCACGCCGCCGAGCAGCACGGCGCGCCGGCGCGGGCCCTCGCCGCGGCTCGGGGCGCGCAGGCGGCGGGTGAGCACGGTCAGCGCGTACGCGCCGGCGGCCGCGCCCAGGGCGGAGGGCAGCGGCCACAGGGCGCTGGCGTCCGGGCGGGTGGCGGCGGCCAGCGCCCCGACGACGCCCAGGACGGCGACCAGGCCCACGCCGGCGGCCAGGCGCCGGCGGGCCAGCACGCCGGCGGCGGCGGCGAGCAGGAGGACGAGGGCGGCGATGGTGCCCAGCAGCACGGCCTTGTCGGCGGTGCCGAAGGTGCGGATCGCGAAGTCCTTCACGGGCGCGGGCACGAGGTCGACGACCGCGTCGCCCACGACGACGACCGGCGCGGCCGCGGGTGAGAGCCCGCCCACGGGCAGTCCGGCCACGAGCTGGCCGACGCCCACGGTCAGGCCGGCGGCGAGGACACCGGACAGCGCGGCGAGCGCGGCCGCGCGGGACCTGCGTCCCGCGCTCCCCTCCTGCGCCGTGACGGTCGCTGCGCTGCCCGGTGTCCTCACACGGGGTCTTCGGAGCCGTCGGCGCCGCGGATGGGTCGCCCGTCCAGGACGGCCGCCAGGAGGGGGGCGAGGGCGCCGAAGGCGCGGCCGCGGTGGCTGATCGCGTTCTTCTCCTCGGCGCCGTGCTCGGCGAGGGTGCGCGTGGAGCCCTCGGGCACGAAGACCGGGTCGTAGCCGAAGCCGCCGGCGCCGGCGGGCGCGGTGCTCAGGCGCCCGCGCAGCTCCCCGCGCACCACGTGCTCCTCGCCGCCGGGCGCGGCCAGCGCGGCCGCGCACACGAACGAGGCGCCGCGGTGCCGCTCGGGCACGTCGACGACCTGCGCCAGCAGCAGGCGCAGGTTGGCGGCGTCGTCGCCGTGCCGGCCGGCCCACAGGGCGGAGAAGACGCCCGGGGAGCCGCCCAGGACGTCCACGGCGATGCCGGAGTCGTCGGCGACGGCCACCACGCCGGTGGCGGCGGCCACGGCGCGCGCCTTGAGCAGGGCGTTCTCCTCGAACGTCACGCCGGTCTCGGCGACCTCGGGCACGTCGGCGAAGTCGCCCACGCCGAGGACCTGCACGTCCGGCAGCAGGGGCGCGAGCACCGCGCGCAGCTCGCCGACCTTGTGGGCGTTGCGGGTGGCCAGCACCACGCGGCGCGGGCCCGGGGCGGGGCCGCTCACGCGCCCGCCCCGGGCAGCGGCGCGGCCAGCGCCTCGGCCTGCAGCGCGCTCAGGCGCGCGCAGCCGCCCAGCGCCAGGTCCAGCAGCGCGTCCAGCTCGGAGCGGTCGAAGGGCACCCCCTCGGCGGTGCCCTGCACCTCCACGAAGCGCCCGTCGCCGGTGACGACGACGTTCATGTCGGTCTCGGCCTTCACGTCCTCCACGTACGGCAGGTCCAGGACGGGGCGGCCGCCGACGACGCCGACGCTGACGGCGCTGACCGAACCGGTCAGCGGCTGCTTGCTCTGGCGGACCAGCCCGTGCGCCTTGCCCCAGGAGACCGCGTCGGCCAGTGCCACGTACGCGCCGGTGATCGCGGCGGTGCGGGTGCCGCCGTCGGCCTGCAGCACGTCGCAGTCGAGGACGACAGTGTTCTCCCCCAGCGCCCTCGTGTCCACCACGGCGCGCAGGCTGCGCCCGACGAGGCGGGAGATCTCGTGGGTGCGCCCGCCGATCTTCCCCTTGACGGACTCGCGGTCGCCGCGGGTGTTCGTCGCGCGCGGCAGCATCGCGTACTCGGCGGTCACCCAGCCCTGCCCGGAGCCCTTGCGCCAGCGCGGCACGCCCTCGGTGAAGGACGCCGCGCACAGCACGCGGGTGCGGCCGAACTCCACGAGGACGCTGCCCTCGGCGTGGTCCAGCCAGCCGCGCGTGATCCGCACGTCGCGCAGCTCGTCGGGGGCGCGGCCGTCGGCGCGGGGGGCGGGGGCGGTGGGGTCGCTGCTCACCGGGCCACCTTCTCACCGGCGCCGCGCAGGGCCCCGCGCAGCGCCCCCAGGTGCAGCGGGCCGGTCTCCTCCACGGAGACCACCTGCGGGCCGAGGAAGCGCTGCGCCAGCACCCGGAACGGGGTGGGGTCGCCCGTGGCGGTGAAGCGGTGCCGGGGCGCGGGGCGGTCGTCGGGGCGCAGCAGGTCGCGCACGGACAGCTCCCGGTAGACGTCCAGGGCGGTCTCCTCGGCGCTGGAGACCAGCGTCACCCCGTCGCCGACGACGGTGCGCAGCACGCCGGCGAGCATCGGGTAGTGGGTGCAGCCGAGCACGAGGGTGTCGACGTCCGCGGCCACCACCGGCTCGAGGTACTCGCGGGCCGCGTCGAGCAGCTCCGGGCCGCTGGTGACGCCGCGCTCGACGAACTCCACGAACCGCGGGCACGCCGCGCTGGTCAGCTGCACGTCCAGGGCCGCCGCGAAGGCGTCGTCGTAGGCGCGCGAGGAGATGGTGGCGCGGGTGCCGATGACGCCGACGCGGCCATTGCGGGTGGCGCGCACCGCCCGGCGCATCGCGGGCAGGATCACCTCCACCACGGGCACGTCGTAGCGCTCGCGCGCGTCGCGCAGCATGGCCGCGGAGGCGGAGTTGCAGGCGATGACGAGCATCTTCACGCCCGAGTCGACGAGGTCGTCGAGCACGTCGAGGGCGTAGCGGCGCACCTCGGCGATGGGCTTGGGGCCGTAGGGGCTGTGGGCGGTGTCGCCGATGTAGTGGATGGCCTCGTGGGGCAGCTGGTCCAGCACGGCGCGGGCGACGGTCAGCCCGCCCACCCCCGAGTCGAAGATGCCGATGGGGTCGTCCCGGTCCAGGCTCGCGCTCACCGCAGCAGGTTACGCGGCGCCGCCCGCCGCGCCCCGGAACTAGGCCGGGCGGCTCAGCCCAGGGAGCGCACGAGCGTCTCCTGCAGGTGCGTGGTGAAGTCGTACACCGCCCACGCGTAGCGCTGCGGGTCCTCCTCCTCCAGCGGGCCGGGCTCCTCGTCATCGCGCACGCCCAGGCGGGTGCCCAGGGCCAGGCGCACGTCGTTGAGG
The DNA here is from genome assembly GCF_050871305.1 of Kineococcus gypseus. Lineage (NCBI taxonomy): Bacteria > Bacillati > Actinomycetota > Actinomycetes > Kineosporiales > Kineosporiaceae > Kineococcus > Kineococcus gypseus. Next base: position 18,347 of record NZ_JBJLRD010000026.1, read on the forward strand.
GTGCCCAGCCAGGTGCGCGCGCCCTCGGCGTCGAGCTGCACGCGCCCGCCCTGGCCCTCCACCGGCTCCAGCGAGGCCAGCACCGCGCGCGCCGCGGCGGCCTTGCGCTCGCGCAGGCCGCGCTCGGTGAAGCGGCGGAACTCCGCCGCGGCGGCGGGGTCGTCGGGGTAGGCGTCGGGCAGCAGCCGGCGCAGCACCTCGTCCTCGGGCGGGGCGGTGGGCCCGGCCGCGCCCTCGCCCAGGGCCCCGAACCCCGGCAGGTCGCCCAGGCCCAGCTCGGCGGCCAGCGGGTCGGCCGGCTCCTCGGGCACGTCGAGCAGCTCGAGCACCTCGCGGGTCACCGAGGCGAGCACGTCGGCCTCGACCGGCTGCAGGGTCAGCGAGAACAGGCCGTGGCGGTTGCGGCGGAACGTGGCCATCGCGGGTCGTCGGATCCTCAGGGCGCTCAGTCGTCCTTCTGCAGGGTGGCCCACAGCCCGTAGCCGTGCATGGCCTCCACGTCGTGCTCCATCTGCTCGCGGCTGCCGCTGCTGACCGCGGCGCGGCCCTTGGTGTGCACGTCGAGCATGAGCGCCTGCGCCTTCTCCTCGGAGTAGCCGAAGTGGGTGCGGAAGACGTAGGAGACGTAGGACATGAGGTTGACCGGGTCGTTCCACACGAGCGTCACCCACGGGGTGTCCGGGACGGCGGCGAGGTCCGCCTCCGGGCGGTCGAGCTCCACGGGAGCGGTGAGGACGGTCGCGGGCACGGCCCCCAGTCTAGGAGCCCGTGGCGCAGCGCCCCACCCGCCGCCGCCCCACCGGGCCCGCCGCCCCACCGGGCCCGCCGCACCACCGGGCCCGGCCCGCACCGCGCGCTGCCGCGCCCGGGCGCGCGGTGCGCGCTAGGTTCGCCCGCGTGAGCGTGAGCACGGCGACCACCGGCCCGGCGACGGCGCTGCTGACCGACCACTACGAGCTGACGATGCTGCAGGCCGCGCTGGCCGACGGCACCGCCGAGCGCCGCTGCGTCTTCGAGGTCTTCGGGCGCCGGCTGCCCGAGGGTCGCCGCTACGGCGTGGTCGCCGGGGTGCCGCGCGTGCTGGACGCGGTGCGCGACTTCCGCTTCGGGCCCGCGCAGCTGCGGCGGCTGCGCGGGGTGCTGGACGAGCCGACGCTGGACTGGCTGGCCGCCTACCGCTTCGGCGGCTCGATCGAGGGCTACGCCGAGGGCGAGCTGTGGTTCCCCGGCTCGCCGATGCTCACGGTGACGGGCACCTTCGCCGAGGCCGTCGTGCTCGAGACGGTGGTGCTCTCCATCCTCAACCACGACTGCGCGGTCGCCGCGGCCGCGGCGCGCATGAGCACCGCCGCGCGCGAGCGCCCGCTCATCGAGATGGGCTCGCGGCGCACCCACGAGGAGGCGGCGGTGGCCGCCGCGCGCGCGGCGTACCTGTGCGGGTTCACCGCCACCTCCAACCTCGCCGCCGGCGAGCGGCACGGCATCCCCACCACGGGCACCAGCGCGCACGCCTTCACGCTGCTGCACGACTCCGAGGAGGAGGCGTTCCGCGCGCAGGTCGCCGCGCTGGGCAAGGGCACCACCCTGCTGGTGGACACCTACGACATCACCCGCGGCATCGAGACGGCCGTGCAGGTCGCCGGCCCGGACCTGGGCGCGGTGCGCATCGACTCCGGCGACCTGGCCGTCCTGGCGGTGCAGGCGCGCGAGCAGCTGGACTCCCTGGGCGCCACGGGCACCCGCATCGTCGTCTCCGGGGACCTCGACGAGTTCGCGCTGGCCGCGCTGGCCGCCGCGCCCGTGGACGGCTACGGCGTGGGCACCTCGCTGGTCACCGGCTCCGGCGCCCCGACCGCCGGGCTGGTCTACAAGCTCGTGGAGGTCGAGGGCCGCCCGGTCGCCAAGCGCTCCACCTCCAAGGTCACCCAGGGCGGGCGCAAGGTCGCGGTGCGCCGGCACCGGCCCACCGGCACCGCCACCGACGAGGTCCTCGGCGTCGGGCACACCCCGCCGCGCGAGCCCAACGACCGCCCGCTGCAGGTGCCGTTCGTCGTCGACGGCGAGCGCGCGGCGGACCTGCCGACGCTGGAGGAGTCGCGCGAGCACCTGCGCCGGGCGCTGGTGACCCTGCCGTGGGACGGCCTGGCGCTGTCCAAGGGCGACCCGGCGATCCCCACCACCGTGCTGCCACCACCGGCGCCGGGGACCGAGGAGGTGCGGTGACGCGCGCGCTGGTCGTCGTGGACGTGCAGAACGACTTCTGCCCCGGCGGGGCGCTAGGCGTGGCCGGCGGCGACGAGGTCGCCGCGGCCACCAGCCAGCTGCTGGCCCGCGGCGGCATCGAGTTCGACCACGTCGTGGCCACGCAGGACTTCCACGTCGACCCCGGTGCGCACTTCTCCGACACCCCGGACTTCGTGGACTCCTGGCCGCCGCACTGCCGCGCGGGCAGCTGGGGCGCGCTGCTGCACGACGCGCTGGACACCCGGCGGGTGGAGGCGGTCTTCCGCAAGGGCCAGCACTCCGCGGCCTACTCCGGCTTCGAGGGCACCACCTCGCGCGTGACGGAGGAGGGCGGCGAGCTGGTCACGGGCCTGGCCGACTGGCTGCGCGAGCGCGGCGTGGACGAGGTGCACGTGGTGGGCATCGCCACCGACCACTGCGTGCGCGCCACCGCCCTGGACGCCGCGCGCGAGGGCTTCCGCACGACCGTGCTGCTGGGCCTGACGGCGGGGATCTCCGCGGACACGGTCGGGGCGGCGCTGGAGCAGATGCGCGCGGCGGGCATCGCCCTGGTCGGCGAGCCCGTCGTCGGCGGCTGAAGCCCGCGCCCCCCACCCCCGCGCGGAACACCCCTGCCGCCTCGCGGGTTGCCGCTCCTCGGCGGCACCCACCACGACGGACGGAGCACGACGTGCTGATCGGGATCATCGGAGCGGGCAACATCGGCGGGAACCTCACCCGGGCGTTCCGCCGGCTGGGCCACGAGGTGCGGGTGGCCAACTCCCGCGGGCCCGAGACCCTCGCCGACCTCGCCGCCGAGACCGGCGCCAGCGCGGTGGTCGCGGCCGAGGCCGCCCGCGGGGCGGACCTCGTCGTGGTCACCGTGCCGCAGAAGAGCGTGCCCGGCCTGGCCGGGGCGCTGGACGCGGCCGCCGACGGCACCGTCGTGGTCGACACCGGCAACTACTACCCGCAGCTGCGCGACGGGCGCATCGAGGAGATCGAGGCCGGCACGCCCGAGACCGCGTGGGTCGCCGCCCACCTGGACCCCGCCGGCCGGCTGCGCTGGGTGAAGGCCTTCAACGGCATCGCCGCCGACCACCTGCTCACCGCCGCCCGCCCGGCCGGCGACGCGCAGCGGCGGGGCCTGCCGCTGGCCGGCGACGACGCCGGCGCCAAGGCCGTGGTGGCCGAGCTGCTCCTGGCGATGGGCTTCGACCCGGTGGACGCCGGCACGCTGGCGGAGTCGTGGCGCCAGCAGCCCGGCACCCCCGTGTACGGCCTGGAGGCCGACGCCGAGGGCGTCGCCCGCGCGCTGGGCGAGGCGACGCCGGAGCGCCCGGCGGACTTCCGCGCCTGAGGCGACCCGGCCGGCCGCCGCGACGACGAGGGCCCCGCGCCCGCTCCGTCCGGAGCGGGTGCGGGGCCCCGGCCGCGCAGCGGGCGCCTCAGCGCCGGCGCACCACCACGGTGCCGCCGAGCTTGTCGTGCAGGGCCTGCTTGCGCCGGTCCCACGTGGGCCACAGGTAGTCCAGCAGCGTGTAGAAGGGCACCAGCTGGCCGACGACGTCGCTGGTCAGCCACCGCAGCAGCGCCTGCCCCCACGTGGGGTTGCCCGGGCGCTCCCAGTGCCGCACCCGCAGCCCGCACAGCGCCTTGCCGGGGGTGGCGCCGTAGAAGCGCAGCGCCAGGACGGTGTAGGCGGCGCTGACGGCCAGCACCACGAAGGTGAAGCCGGAGGAGGCGGCGGCGAAGCCCGGGTCGTCGAGCAGGCGCAGGGAGGCCGTGGGGTCGCCGGCCGTGGCGGCGGGCAGGGAGTCCTGCACCTCGCGCAGCATGCGCTGCACCAGCGACCAGCCGGCGACGGTGGCGACCGCGGAGACCAGGAGCAGGTCCACCAGGCGGGCCAGCAGGCGCGCGCCCAGCCCGCCCAGCGGCTGCCCGTCCGGCGTGGCCAGGGCGCGCGCGGTCGGCCGGCCGTACGAGGGGTCGCCGTAGGGGCCGTACCCGCCGCCGCGCTGCGGGTCCTGCTGCCAGCCGCGCTGCGGGTCGTCCTGCCAGCCCCGCTGCGCGCCGTGCGGGTCGTGGCGGGCGGGCGCGTCCTCGCGCAGGTCCACCGCGGGCGGGGCGGCGGGGTGGGTGTGCTCGGTCCAGCGCTGCCCGTCCCACCAGCGCAGCTGCGCGCGGTGCGAGGGGTCGGGGTACCAGCCGGCGGGCGTGCTCACGCGCGACGCACCCCCGCGGCCGGGTGCACCGGCTCCCCGGCGCGTCCCGCGCCACCGACGCCGCCCACGAACGTCACGCTCGACCTCCTGCACCCGGGACGTTCCCGGCTCCCACGGGCGCAACGGGCGGCCGCCGCGGACGGTTCCACGGGGCACCGGCCCGCGACGCCGATCGGCGGCGCCGGGGCCCGGCTCAGCTGAAGCGGCGCACGATCTCGGAGTTGCGGTCGGCCAGCAGCCGGCGCAGCGTGCGCCGCACGAAGAGGGCGTCGGCCACCCGGCCCAGCGGGCCGGCCGGGCTGCGCCAGGCCATGCGGTCCGTCATGATCGTCATCTGCGGGCCCTCGGCCTCGAAGGAGTGCTCGTGCCGGAACTCGGCGAACAGGCCCTCCTCCATGCGGTCCACGAAGCGGCGCGGGCGCTCCAGCTCGACGATGCCCGAGGTGTGCGTGACCGGCACCAGCCGGAACAGGCGCACCCGCCAGCGCACCCGCTCGCCCAGCTGGATGCGGCCGCTGGTGCGCCCGGCCCCCTCGACGGCGCGCACCCGGAACCTGCGGCCCGCGACGCGCTCGACGTCGAGGTCCAGGGACACGTCGAACACCTCGTCGACGGTTCCCCGGACCATGGTCCGCTGGACGATCTCGGGCACCGTCCGAACCTACCCGAGCACCCGGCGCCCCGACGCGGGGGCGGGACCCGCCGGCCGGCGGGTCAGACCATCGCCAGCAGGTGGTCGCGCCGGCGGCGCAGCACGTCCACCCCCGCCGAGGCCGACGGCGGCCCGGGCACCGCGGCGCGGACCTTCGCGTAGACGGTGGCGTGGGGCAGCTGCCGGCCGGCGGCGACGCGGCCGACGAGCCCGTGGATCTCCTTGCGCAGCAGCGCGGCCGTGTGCCACACCGCCTCCTCGTCCTCCGGGGCGGGGGCCGGGGCCTGCTCCGCGGCGGGCTCCTCGGCGGCGCGCGGGCTGGCGGTGCGCCGGCGGATCTCCGCGTCGCGCTGGGCCAGCAGCGCGGCGGTCTGCTCCGGGGAGAGCAGCCCGGGCAAGCCGAGGAAGTCCTCGTCCTCGGCGGTGACCCCCACCGCCGCGCCCTCGGTGCCCAGCAGGGCCCGCCCGCCGTGCAGGACGTGGGCGAACTCCGCCTGCGCCTCCAGCGCCTCGTACTCCGCCGGGCCGCCGGCCTCGCGCTCGGGCACCGGCAGCAGGTCCAGCCCGCCCTCGTCGACCTGCTCGGAGGTCGCGCTCGGCGGCGGGGGGATCACGTGGTCGCGGTCGGACTCCATCTCGGCGGCCAGCGCCAGCAGCGGGCGCACCGCCGGCAGGAACACCGTGGCCGACTCCCCCCGCGCGCGGGCGCGCACCACGCGCCCGACGGCCTGCGCGAAGAACAGCGGGGTGCGGTAGGACGTCATCCACGCCAGGCACGCCGCGCGCGGGACGTCCACGCCCTCGGAGACCATCCGCACGCACACCGCGAAGCGCTGGTCGCCCGCGGCGAAGTCGGCGATCCTCTGCGACGCCTTCGGGTCGTCGGAGAGGATGAGCACCGGCTTCTCCCCGGTCACGCGCTGCACGATCCTCGCGTAGGCGCGCGCGTCGTCCTGGTCGCTGGCCAGCACCAGCCCACCGGCGTCGTGCATGCCGTGCTCGCGCAGGTGGTCCAGGCGCTCGTCCATGGCGGCGATGACGTGCGGCACCCAGTCCCCGCGCGGGTCCAGCGCGGTGCGCCAGGCCAGCGCCTCCACCGACTTCGTGGTGGGCTCGCTCAGGGAGGCCGCCACGACCTCCCCGGCGGAGTTCCGCCAGCGCGAGGTGCCGGTGTAGGCGGCGAAGACGACCGGGCGCACCACGCCGTCGGCCAGGGCCTGCCGGTAGCCGTAGGTGTAGTCCGCCACGCTGCGCAGGCCGCCCTCGGACTCGGCGGAGTCGTCCTCGACGTAGCGCACGAAGGGGATGCGCTCGTCGGCGCGGGTGCGGAAGGGCGTGCCCGTCAGCGACAGGCGCCGGCGCGCGTCGGCGAACGCCTCCTGGACCGCCTCGCCCCAGCTGAGGCCGTCGCCGGCGTGGTGGATCTCGTCGAGCACCACCAGGGAGCGCTTGGCGGTGGCGCGGGCGCGGTGCAGCATCGGGTGCCCGGCCACCTGCGCGTAGGTCGTCACGTAGCCGCGCACGTCCGGGCGCACCGGGCCGACCGCGTTGGACATCGTCGGGTCCAGCTCGATGCCGGCGCGGTGGGCGGCCTCGGCCCACTGGGTGCGCAGGTGGTCGGTGGGGGCCACCACGACCACGCGGTCGACCTTGCGGGCCTGCAGCAGCCGGCGCGCCAGCTCCAGGGCGAACGTCGTCTTGCCCGCCCCGGGGGTGGCGGTGACCAGGAAGTCCTCCGGGTCGTCGCGCTCGGGGTCGAAGTAGCGCTCGACGGCCTCGCGCTGCCACGCCCGCAGCGCCCTGCCCGGTGCGGCGGGGGTCGCGGCGGGGGTCGCGGCGGGGGTCGCGGCGGGGGTCGCGGCGGCGCCCGCCGCCGCACCGGCGGGGGCGGTGGCGAACAGGTCCGGTGCGGGGTTCTGGGCTGTCGTGCTCACGGTCCCCCCACCGTAGACGAGCCCGGCGCGGGCGCCGGGGACGCGGCCCCGGCGCGTGGCGGGCGGGTGCGCGCACCGGCCAGCGCGGCCGCCAGCGCCACCAGCGCCAGCCCGGCGTACATCCCGCCGAACAGGTCCTGGTCGCGCCCGGCGCCGGCGTGCAGGGCGGCGAAGACCCCGCCGGCCACGGCGATGCCCAGCACGCAGCCGAGGTTGTCCGACAGCTGCAGCGCCGACGAGGCGGCCCCCCGGTCGGCCGGCGCGGCCAGGCGCAGCGTCAGCACGCTGGTGGTGGCGATGCCCAGGCCCATGCCGGAGCCGGCGAGCAGCCACGCCGCCAGCACCCACCAGCCGGAGGCGCCGCCGAGCGTGAGGGCCGCCAGCACCGCGCAGGCGGCCGCCAGGGCCGCGCCGCCGCCGGTGAGCAGCAGCGCGCGCGGCAGCCGGTCCAGCGCACGCGCCTGCGAGGTGGTGCCGGTGAACCAGCCCAGGGTGCCGCCGGTGAGCACCAGCCCGGCCTGGGAGGGGCTGAAGCCGCGCTCGGAGACGAGCATGAGCGGCACGAACGTCTCGGTGCCGAAGAACGCGGCGGTGAACAGCCCGCGCACCACGACGACGCTGGGCAGCCCGCGCGCCAGGCGCAGCGCCCCGCGCGGCAGCAGCCCCGGCAGGGCCGCGGCCACGGCCACCGCGCCGCCGGCGGTCAGCAGCACCGCCGGCGCCCCGCCGCCGCCCAGGGACTCCGCGCCCACCTGCAGCGCCCCGGCACCGCCGGCGACGACGAGCCCGCGCACCGCCCGCCCGCGCGCGCCCCCGGTGGCGCCGCCACCCGCGCCACCCGCGCCACCGGCGGCGGTCGCTGCGACGCGCGGCAGGATCACCGCGGCCACGAGCACCGCCAGCGGCACCACCCCGCCGAACACCGGGCGCCAGCCGGCCTCCTGCGCCACCCACCCGGCCAGCGCCGGGCCGGCGACGCCGGGCAGCACCCAGCACGCGGACATCCACCCGAACACCCGCGGGCGCACCTCGTCGGGGTAGGCCGAGCCGACGACGACGTAGATGGAGACCACGAGCAGCCCGCCGCCCAGGCCGGCCAGGACGCGGCCGGCCAGCAGGGCGGGGAAGGTCGGGGCGGCCGCGCACACCGCCTGCCCGACGACGAACAGCGCCGCGCCGGCGGCCATCGGCGCGCGCGGGCCGCGCGCGTCGGCCCAGCCGCCGGCCAGCACGGTGCCCAGCAGGCCGGCGGTCAGGAAGGACGAGAAGGCCAGGCCGTAGGAGCGCACCGCGCCGAGGTCGGCGGCGGCCACCGGCATGGCGGTCGCCACGGCGATCGACTCGAACGCCACCAGGCAGACGAAGGCGAGGACGGGCAGGGTGGTGGCGCGGTGGGCGCGCGAGAGCGGCCCCGCCGGAGCGGTCCCCGCGCCGTGGGCGGGGCCGGGCATCAGCGGTCCGCGTCGTCCCCGCCGCCGCCGGACAGGCTCTGGTAGATCTCCTTGCAGGTCGGGCAGACCGGGAAGCGCTTCGGGTCGCGGCCGGGCACCCACACCTTGCCGCACAGCGCGATCACGGGGTCGCCCGAGAGGGCGGACTCCACGATCTTCTCCTTCTTCACGTAGTGCGCGAAGCGCTCGTGGTCACCGGGCTGGATGCGCTCCTCGGCCTGCTCCTCGCGCTCGATCACGGCCGTGCGCGAGGGCGTCGTCGACGGCGCGTCCTGGCGGGCCGGGCTGAACGGGTCGTCGGTCGGCGAGCTCATGCGGCGATGGTACGTGCCGCGCACGGGCCCCGGCTCAGTTCATCGACGCGTCGGCGGGGAAGCTGGCCACCAGCGCCAGGTCGCCGCCCTGGCGGCGCAGCACGTCCGCCCACAGCCGCTCGGGGGTGTCGCTGAAGGCGTCGCGCGCCTCGGCGGGCAGCACGAACCAGGCGTCCTCGGCGATCTCGCCCTCGAGCTGGCCGGCGCCCCAGCCGGCGTACCCGGCGAAGATGCGCAGCCCGGCCAGCTCCTCCACCACCGCCTCCGGCGGGGTGTCCAGGTCCACCAGCCCCACCGAGCCCAGCCCCACGGAGCCGAAGACGCGCCGCACCCCGGCCGGGTCGGGGCGGTCGCCGGGCACGGCCACCAGGCCCAGGGCGGAGTCCAGCGCCACCGGCCCGCCCTGGAAGAGCTTGCCGGGCGCGGTGGCGAAGGCCTGCCAGCCCGGCAGGACGGCGTCCACGTCGACCTCCATCGGCCGGTTGACCACCACCCCCAAGGCCCCGTCCTCGTCGTGGTTGAGCACCAGCACGACGGCCCGGTGGAAGTTCGGGTCGGTCAGCGAGGGCGTCGCCAGCAGCAGGCGCCCCGTCAGCGCGGCGGGCGCGGGGTCGCCGTTCACGACCGCCGACCCGTTCGGTTCCTGTGGCCCACGCCCCCATCATGGCGCCTCGCGCGCGAGGCGGCCGGGCGGGCGCCCCGACGGGTGCGCCGGGCGCTCAGTCGCGGGCGGTGCGCTTGTCGCGGTACATGCGCGCGTCCGCGCGCGCGAGCACCTCGGCGGCCGGGTCGCCCGGCTCGTCCACCACCAGGCCCAGGCTGCAGCGCACCGAGACGGCGCCCCGGCCGGGCACGTCCACGGCCACGCCGCTCACGGCGCGCCGGAAGCGCTCCTCCAGCGCGGTCGGGTCGGTCTCGGCCGGCCCCTCCAGCAGCACGACGAACTCGTCGCCGCCGTAGCGGGCCACGGTGTCCTCCTCGCGCGCCGCCGCGCTCAGCCGCTGCGCCACCGCCACGAGCACCGCGTCGCCCACGAGGTGCCCGTGCAGGTCGTTGACCGCCTTGAGGTCGTCGACGTCGCAGAAGGCCACCGCCGGCGCGACGCCGGTGCGCCGGGCGCGCGAGCGCGCCTGCGACCAGCGGTCCTCGAACAGCGAGCGGTTGGGCAGGCCCGTGAGGCGGTCGTGCGTGGCCCGGTGCGCCAGGTCGCGCAGCCGCTCCACGTGCTGGGAGACGTCCCAGCACGCCAGCGCCAGCGCCGCCTCGCCCTCCAGGAGCACCGGCGAGGCCACCACCTCCACGGTCACCGCGGTGGCCGCGGGGCGCACGAAGCGCCACTCCGCCAGCGGCACGCCCTCGCCCGGCTCGGCGCGCTGCGCCGCCGCCAGGCCCTCGCGCAGGTTGGCGCGGTCGTCGGGGTGGACGAGGTCCTCCAGCGCGCCGCCCACCGGGTCGGCCTGCGCGGAGCCGGCCGCCAGCAGCCGCCGAGCGGAGGCGTTGACCCAGCGCACCGTGCCGTCGACGACCAGGAGGATGGCGATGGGCGAGTCCTCCACCAGCCGTCGGTAGTCCTCGTGCTGCACAGCGCCCTCCCCCGATCGGCGACCGTGCGGCCGCCCGGACGCAGACCGTACGGGGCGGGCCGGACGCGCTCCCAGCCGGAACGGGTGAAGTCCCCGGCACGGCGGAACGGGGAGCACGCAGCGTGCGAGAGGGGACACGTGTTCGCCCGGACACGTGTCCGGGCGAACACGTGAGTGCGTCGGGACGGTGGGTGACGTGCGCGGGTGCGCGCCGCGGCACCGGCCGCCTCGGGGCACGCGCCGAGGCGCGCCCGGGCACGACGAAGGGCCGCTCCCCTGACGGGGAGCGGCCCTTCGCGGTGTGGAGATGGCGGGAATCGAACCCGCGTCCGCCAGCGTGGTACCAGGGCTTCTCCGGGTGCATCCTGTCCAGCGGTCTGCTCGGCCCCGATGCTCACACAGGCGTGTCACCGCCGGGCCCAGCCGCGCTGCGTGTCCCCTCCACCTACGCGACCTCGGTGGAGGGTGAGCCCCCTAGCTGATGCCAGGACCCGGGGCGGGAGCACACCCGGGCTGACAGAGTCGCACTCGCTCAGGCGGCGAGGGCGAACTCGGTGCGCTTGGAATCGGCACCTATTGGTTTGCACGGAGCGTTGACGAGATGACCGTGCATCCTCGACCCGCTTCCCCTGGCTCGACGACCGACGTCGAAACCTGTCATCCCCGTGTTCAGTTGTGGTGCTGCCGGCCCCGTCGTGGCGACCGGTGACCAGCATACGTCCCAACGCCGCCGCCGGCGCGCCCATTCCCCCGCCGGGGTGGGCGCCGCCGGGGCGGGGGGGCGCCTCACTCGCGGTTGCGCCGCAGGGACATGGCGCGCTCCGCCTCGCGGCGGTCCTGGCGCTCGCGCAGCGCGTGGCGCTTGTCGTAGTTCTTCTTGCCCCGCGCCAGGGCGATCTCGACCTTCACGCGCCCGTCGGAGAAGTACAGCGACAGCGGCACGATCGTCAGGCCGGACTCGCGCAGCTTGCCGGCCCACTTGTCGATCTCCGCGCGGTGCAGCAGCAGCTTGCGCCGGCGCCGCGGGGAGTGGTTGGTCCAGGTGCCCTGGACGTACTCGGGGATGTGGACGTGCTCGAGCCACAACTCGCCCCGGTCGATCTGGGCGAAGCCGTCCACGAGGGAGGCGCGGCCCATGCGCAGGGCCTTGACCTCGGTGCCCATCAGCGACAGGCCCGCCTCGTAGGTGTCCTCGATGTGGTAGTCGTGGCGCGCCTTGCGGTTGCTGGCGATCACCTTGCGCCCGGTCTCGCGCGGCACGTCGGCCCTCCCCCGTGTGGTCTGGACCGTCCAGTCTAGGTGCGCGCGGCGCCGGCGCGCGCGGGCGTTCTCGCACGGCGGAGCGCCGGGGCGCCGCCGCGGGGCGGGCGCGGCGCCGGTGGCCGGCTCAGACCTTCAGCCAGCGCCGCAGGCTCACCAGCGAGGCGAAGACGGCGAAGACGACGCCCACGCCCAGCATGAGCGGGGCCGTGGGCCACAGCACGTCGCCGGTCTCGACCAGGCGGGTGGTGAAGTCCGGGCGGTCGCCCAGGCGGCCCACGCCGTACTCCACCAGCGCGTAGAGCACCCCGGAGGCCAGCACCGCCCCCACCAGGCTGGCGATGACGCCCTCGAGGACGAACGGCAGCTGGATCAGGGCCCGTGAGGCGCCCACCAGGCGCATGATGCTCACCTCGCGGCGCCGGCTGAACGCCGTCAGGCGGATGGTGGTGGACACCAGCAGCACCGAGCACAGCAGCATCAGCGCCGCCAGGCCGATGGCCACGCGGGTCGCGCCGTCCATCGCCGCGAACAGCGGCCCGAGCACCGCCCGGTCGTCGGGCACCTGCTCCACGCCCGGCGCGCCGACGAACTGCTCACGGATCTCGGCGTAGCGGGAGGGGTCGACCAGCCGCACCCGGAAGGACTCCGGCAGCTGCTCGGCGGTGACGTTCTCGGTGATCGCGGGGTCGTCGTACTGCTCGAGGAAGTTCTCGTACGCGTCCTGCTGGGACTCGTAGAAGACCTCGTCCACCAGCGGGGAGGCCTCCAGCTGCGCGCGCACCGCGTCGCGCTGCTCGGTGGTGATCCCCCCCGCCGGGCACGCCTCCTGCGGGCTGTCCCGCCCGCACAGGAAGATCGACACCTGCACGCGGTCGTACCAGTCGCCCTTGAGGATGGAGACCTGCTGCTGCACGAGCAGGCCCAGGCCGAAGAAGAACAGCGAGACCATGGTGACCAGGACCACGGCGACGGTCATGGTGAGGTTGCGCCGCAGCCCGGCGCCCATCTCCCGCAGGACGAAGCCGGCGCGCATCAGCGGGCCGACCCGTACACGCCGCGGTCCTCGTCGCGCACCAGGCGCCCGTCGCGCAGCTCGACGACGCGCTTGCGCATCTGGTCGACGATGTCGTCGTCGTGCGTGGCCATGACGATGGTGGTCCCCGTGCGGTTGATGCGGTCCAGCAGCTTCATGAGGCCGACGCTGGTCTCCGGGTCGAGGTTGCCGGTGGGCTCGTCGGCCAGCAGGATCGCCGGCCGGTTGACGAAGGCGCGCGCGATCGCCACGCGCTGCTGCTCGCCGCCGGACAGCTCGTGCGGGCGGCGGCGCTCCTTGCCGGCCAGGCCCACCAGCGCCAGCGTCTCGGGCACCGCCTGGGCGATGACGTGGCGCGGCTTGCCCAGCACCTGCAGCGCGAAGGCGACGTTCTCGAAGACGCTCTTGTCGGCCAGCAGCCGGAAGTCCTGGAAGACCACGCCGATCTGGCGGCGCAGCGCCGGCACCTTCCAGCTGCGCAGCCGCCCCAGGTCGCGCCCGGCCACCTGCACGGTGCCCGAGGAGGCCCTCTCCTCCTTCAGCACCAGCCGCAGGAAGGTGGACTTGCCCGACCCGGAGGGCCCGACGAGGAAGACGAAGTCGCCCCTGTCGACCTGCAGGGTCACCTCGGCCAGCGCGGGGCGGTGCCCCTCGCCGTAGACCTTGCTGACGTGCTCGAAGGTGATCACTCGTGGGACGGCCAGTCTCGGGGACGGGGTGCGGGCGACGTGCTCTGGCCGCCGACCACTGTACGTGCGCGACCTGCGGGCGGGCGCCGCCCCCCGCCCGCGCCGGTCAGCTCGCGCCCGCGCCGGCGCGCTCGCCCTGGCGGCGCCAGCGGATGCCCGACTCCAGGAAGGCGTCGATGTCGCCGTCGAAGACGGCCTCGGCGTTGCCGACCTCGTAGTTGGTGCGCAGGTCCTTGACCATGCGGTAGGGCTGCAGCACGTACGAGCGCATCTGGTTGCCCCACGAGCCGGAGTCGTCGCCCTTGAGGGCGTCCAGCTCCGCCTGGCGGTCCTGGCGGGCCTTCTCCAGCAGCTTGGCCTGCAGCACGCGCATGGCCGCGGCCTTGTTCTGCAGCTGCGACTTCTCGTTCTGGCAGGTCACGACGATACCGGTGGGGATGTGCGTCAGGCGCACCGCGGAGTCGGTGGTGTTCACCGACTGACCGCCCGGGCCCGAGGAGCGGTAGACGTCCACGCGCACGTCGTTCTCGGGGATCTCGATGTGGTCGGTCTCGGCCACCACGGGCAGCACCTCCACGCCCGCGAAGGACGTCTGGCGCCGGCCCTGGTTGTCGAACGGGGAGATGCGCACCAGGCGGTGGGTGCCCTGCTCGACGCTGAGGGTGCCGTAGGCGTAGGGGGCGGCGACCTTGAAGGTGGCGGACTTGATGCCCGCCTCCTCCGCGTAGGAGGTGTCGTAGACCTCCGTCTTGTAGCCGCGGCGCTCGGCCCAGCGCAGGTACATGCGCATGAGCATCTCGGCGAAGTCGGCCGCGTCGACGCCGCCCGCCTCGGAGCGGATGGTCACCAGCGCCTCGCGCCCGTCGTACTCCCCGCTGAGCAGGGTGCGCACCTCGAGCTCGTCGAGCTGCTTCTTGATCGCGACCAGCTCGCGCGCGGCCTCCTCCAGGGAGTCGGCGTCGTCCTCGGACTCGGCCAGCTCCAGCAGGACCTCGAGGTCGTCGATGCGCGAGCCCATCCGCTCGACGCGGTCCAGCTCGGCCTGCAGCGCGGACAGCCGGCTGGTGACGGCCTGGGCGTTGTCCGGGTCGTCCCACAGGTCGGGGGCGGCGGCCTGCTCGTTCAGCCGCGCCAGCTCCGAGCGCAGCGCGTCGAGGTCCGACACCTCCCGGATCGAGGCGTACGTCTGGCGCAGGGCGGAGATCTCGGCGGGGAAGTCGGTGGCTGCCACGGCGCACGAGCTTACGCGCGCGGCGACCCCTCGCCGACGCGCGCGCCGCGCTCAGCCGAAGGCGGACGCCGGCAGGTCCCGCTCGTCCTCGGCGATCGCGCGCACCACGCGCTCGGCGACCACCGCGGGGTCCAGCCCCTCGGGCAGCCGCGGAGCGGTGCCGGCCACCGGGCGGGTGGCCAGGCCGGTCCCGGTGTGCGGCGGGCGCACGTCCAGCACCCGCACCCCCGAGCGGCGCAGCTCCTTGCCGGCGGCGGCCGCGAAGGCGCTCAGCGCCGCCTTGGCCGCGGAGTAGGCGGCCATCCCGGCCACCGGCTGCTCGGCGACGACGGCGCTGACCACGGCGGCGAACGCCCCCGGGCGCTGCGCGGCGGCCCCGCGCAGGTGCGGCACCGCCGCGCGCAGCAGGCGCACCGGGCCGATCGCGTCGGCCAGGAACAGCTCGTCGAGCAGGTCGTCGTCGGCCTCCTCCAGCGGGCCGAAGGCCACCACCCCGGCGGCGTGCACCAGGCCGTCGAGCCCGCCGAGGTGCTCCACCGCGCCGGCCACGAGCGCGCCCGGCGCGTCGGGCAGGCGCAGGTCGGCCGTCACCGGGTGCCCGGGCACGCCCGCCAGGTGCGCGGGGTCGCGGCCGCTGACGACGAGGCGGGCGCCGGCGGCGGCCAGCCGCTCGGCGATCGGGCGGCCCAGGCCGCCGCCGGCACCGGTGATCAGGACGCGCGCGCCGTCGAGGTCGGTCACGGCGCAGACGCTCGCACGGCGCCGCGGTCCGCGCACCCGGGACGGGCACCCGGGACGGGCACCCGGGACGGGCGGCCCGCACGAGCCGGCGGGGCGGGCCGGCTCGGGCGGCGCTTCAGCGGAAGCGGCGGCCCTGGTCGCGGCGGATCGCGCGCACCGCCAGCGCGCCCAGCAGCACCGTCCAGCCCGCCAGCACCGGCAGCGCCGTGCCGGGCACCGCGGTGCCGGTGGCCGCGCCCACCACCAGGTCGCGGCCGGCGCGCGTGGGCGTCCACGTGGAGATCGACGCCAGCCAGTCCGGCATCCCCTCCGGCGGCAGGAACAGCCCGCCGGCGAAGGCCAGCGGCAGCAGCAGCACCTGCGCCAGCGCCAGCGCCGCCTTGGCCGGCACCGAGTACCCCACCGCCAGGCCCAGCGCCAGCAGCGGCAGGCCCGCCACGAGCAGCCCGCCCAGGGCCGCGGCCGCGCGCGCCGCGGTGGTGGTGGCGTCGGTGACCAGCGCGGCCAGCACCACCAGCGGCACCAGCCCCACCACGGTGAAGAACGCGCCCACGAGCACGCGCGCGGCGAAGCGCGGCCCGGCACCGACGGGCAGGGTGCGCAGGTGCGTGTCCCACGGCAGGGCGCGGTCCTCGGCGGTGCCGGCGCCGTGCGTGAACAGCGACACGCTCATCGCGGAGAACACCGCCAGCTGCGCGACGGCCGCGGTGGCGCCGGCCGGCCCCAGCGCCCCGGCCTGCGGCACGACGAAGACGACCAGGATCAGGGCGGGGAAGACCGCGGTGCTGACGACCACCACGGGCACCCGCAGCGTCTCGGTGACCTGGTAGCGCGCGTGCAGCCACGTCAGGCGCAGCGCCCCGGCGGGGCGGCGCACCTGCCCAGGGGTGTCGGCGGAGGTGTCGGCGCGGGCGCTCACGCGGCCGCCCCCGCGCCGCGCCCGCCGGTCAGCGCCAGGAAGGCCTCCTCCAGCGAGGCGGTGGCCACCTCCAGGCCCTCGAAGGGGACGCCGGCACCGACGAGGTCGCGCACGAAGGCGTCGGCGTCGGGCACCAGCAGCTCCCAGCGCCCCTCCTCGGCCCCGCCGGCCGGCACCTGCGCGCCCGCGGTCAGCGCGGCGGGCACCGCCCCGGCCGGGGCCCTGAAGCGCACCCGGCGCAGCGCCGTGCGCCCGCGCACCTCGGCCACGGTGCCCTCGGCCAGCACCCGGCCGCGGTCGACGACGACGACCCGCTGCGCCAGCGCCTCGACCTCCTCCAGGTAGTGGCTGGTCAGCAGCAGCGTGCCGCCCTCGGCGACGAAGGCACGCACCGCCGCCCACAGCGCGTGCCGGGCCGGCACGTCCAGGCCGGTGGTCGGCTCGTCCAGCAGCACCACGTCGGGGCGGCCGACGAAGGCCAGCGCCACGGCCACGCGGCGCTGCTGCCCGCCGGACAGGCCCCCGCACTGGCGCCCGCGCAGGTCGGTGAGCTCGAAGCGCTCCAGCAGCTGCGCGCGCGGCAGCGGGTCGCGGTGGTGCCCGGCGACGAAGTCGACGACCTCCCCCACCTTCAGCGTCTGCGGCAGGCCCGTGGCCTGCGGCGTCACGCCCAGGCGGGTGCGCACGGCCGGCTCGCGCGGGTCGCCGCCGGCCAGGCGCACCGTGCCGCTGGTGGGCCGGCGCAGCCCCGCCACCAGCGAGAGCAGCGTGGACTTGCCCGCCCCGTTGGGCCCGAGCACCCCCACCGCCTCGCCGGGGCGCACGGCGAGGCTGACGTCGTCGAGGGCGAGGACGTCGCCGAAGGTGCGGCTGACGCGGTCGACGTCGACGACGGGGGGATCGGTCACGGCGGCGGCCTCCGGGGCTGGCTCGGGCGCCGGGCGGCGCGGGGACCACTGTGCCCACGCGCGAGCGCGCGGCGCGAGGCTCAGGCCGGGCCGGGCGCGCCGTCGAGGCGCGCGAGCGCCCGGCTGGTCGCCCGCAGCGCCACCCCGCGCGCGAACGGCTCGGGCACCAGCGCGGCGAACGGCGGCACCACCGTCGCCGTGAGCTCCACCACCGCCGTGCGCCCGTCCGGGCTGCCGGTGCCGGCGCCCAGCCGCACCCCCGGCAGGTCCTCCCCCGCCGCGGCGGCGACCAGGTGCGCCTGGGCGGCGGCGCGCACCGAGGCGTCCGACAGCGGCACCGCCGCGTCGCGCACCCCGCCCCCGGCGGCGTAGTAGGCGCCCTCGTCGAGGGCGTCGGCGGCGTCGGCGGCCGCGGCGTCGGCCAGCGCGTGCAGGCGCACCCGCTGCAGGTGCACCGCCGAGGCGGAGACGACCAGCAGCACCAGCACCAGGGCCACGAGCGCGAAGCCCAGCGAGAGCAGCGCGATGCGGCCCTCGTCCTCGCCCCCCAGCGCCGGTGCGCTCGACGCCCGCCCGGTGGGCGGCGCGCTCACGAGGGCGCGAACCGGTCGGCGACGGCCACCCGGCGCACCTGCACCGGCACCACCGCGGGCAGCGCGCCGCGCACGGAGCCCGGCACCAGCGGCAGCGGCACCTCCACCCGCACGGTGGCCGCCACGCGCGCCTGCGGGGTGCGGCACGGGCGCGCGGCACACTCCAGCACCAGCGAGCCCGGCACCGGCTCGAACCCCTGGTCGGCCAGCGCCAGCGCCGTCGCCGCCTCGGCGCGCGCGGCGGCCCGCGCGTCGCCGCTCGTGGTGGCCAGCACGCGCGAGGCCTCCCGGGCGCCGGCCTCGGCGGCGAAGGTGGCCGCCTGCACCCGGCCCAGCGCGAGCACCAGGTACGCCAGCGGCACGAGGAGCAGCACGCCCACGGCCAGGAACTCCACCGCGGCGCTGCCGGTGTCGCCGCCCGCGGGCCGGGCGCGGCGCCGCGCGCGGGTGCTCACGCGGCGCCCTCCACGGCGGCGTGCCCGCGCACCTCGAGCACCCGCGCCGGGCCGAGCAGGCCCAGCAGCGGCAGCGGCGCGCGCACGCGCACCTCCACCACCGGCGCGCCCGCCGCGGCGAGCACCGAGGCGCTCACGTCGGCGGCGTAGCGCGGCGAGAGCGAGTCGCTCAGCAGCTCGCGGGCGCGCTGGGCGCCCAGCTCCGGGGAGCTGCCCGCCAGCGCCCCGAGGCGGGCACCGGCACCGGCGCAGTCGACCGCGGTGGCCCGCACGTGCTGCACCACGGCCAGCTGCAGCACCGCCGCGAACAGCAGCGCCAGCACGCCGGCGGTGGCGGCGAACTCCGCGACGGCCGAGCCCTCGTCGCGCGTCCTCACCGGTTCACAGCCGCCCGACGACGGCGTCCATCGAATGCGTGAACACCTGCTGCAGGCGCGGGCCGGCCACCGCCCACAGGCCCACGACGAGACCGGCGGTCATGAGGGTGACCAGCACCCAGCCGGGCACGTCGCCGCGGTCGCCGCGGTCGCCGTGCCCGTCGCGGGCGGGCAGGGCGCGCAGGGCGCGGCGCAGCAGGCGCGAGGCCGCGGGCGCGGCGCGGCGGCGGGGGTTCTCGGACACGGTTCTCCTCGGGGTCTCAGGACAGGACGGACGGGACGAGACGGACGGGACGAGACGGACGGGGCGGACGACCGAGACGGCGGTGCCGGGTCGCAGCGGGCGCGAGGACGGGGGCGGTCACGGCCCCAGGCGCAGCTGCGCCAGGCCGGGGAAGACCGCGAAGACGACCGTCACCGGCAGCACGCCGAAGACGACGGGCACGAGCATGCGCACCTCGCGCCGCCCGCCCTCCTCCAGCAGCCGGCGCCGCTCGGCCTCGCGCGCGTCGGCGGCCTGCGCGCGCAGCACCGCCGCCAGGGGGCTGCCGGTCTCCACCGCCACGGCGAGGGCGTCGGTGGCGCGGCTGAGGGCGGGCACCCCCAGCCGGTCGGCGGTGGCCGTCAGCGCGTCGAGCAGCGGGGTGCCGGTACCGGCGTCGGCCAGGGCCCGGCGCAGCTCGCCGGCCAGCACCCCGCCGCCGGAGGCGACGCGCTGCACGGCGGCGGCCACGCCCTCGCCGGCGCCCACGGACAGCGCCAGCAGCTCCACGACGGCGGGCACCTCGGCGGCCAGCTCCTCGCGGCGCCGGCCCACCGAGCGCGCCAGCGCGGCGTCGCGCAGCAGCGCCCCGCCCAGCGCGCCGGTGAGCACGAGGGCGAACGCGCCGGGCGCGGAGGGCGAACCGCGCAGCAGCGCCGCGGTGCCCACCCCCGCCCCGGCGCCGGCGCCGGCCAGCGCCCACACCACCTGCGCGGCGCGGTGCTGGGCCACCTCGCGGGCGGGGTCGAGCACGTCCAGGCGGGCGCGCACCGCGGCGGTGGAGCCCAGCAGCGACCCGCAGGCGGACGCCGCCGCGGCCAGCGCGCGCCGGGCGGCGCCGCGCCAGCCGTGGCGCACGGGCAGCGACAGGTACGGCGCCACGCGCGACTCCAGCGAGGGGGTGCGCCGCACCGGCGCGCCCAGCAGCACCAGCACCCACCCGGCGCCGCCGAGCAGGCCCAGCAGGGCGCCGCCGGCCGCCGGGCTCACCGCGGCACCCGCCGCGCCTCGGGCAGCCGGCCCAGGCGCACCATGACCCGGTAGGACACCGCGGTGGCCACCGCTCCCCCGGCCAGCACGGCAGCACCGGTGCCGGTGTCGTAGGCGTCCAGGGCGCCGGGGCGGGTGGCCAGCAGCACCAGCACCAGCCACGGGGAGGCCGCCGCCAGCCGGGCGGCGGAGACCGTCCAGCTCTGCCGGGCCAGCAGCTCGCCGCGGGCGCGCTGGTCCTCGCGCAGGTACCCCGACAGGGTGCGCAGCGTGCCGCCCAGGTCGCTGCCGCCGACCTGGCGCGTCATGCGCAGCACGGCGGCCAGGCGGTCGAAGACCGGGTCGGCCAACTCGTCCTGCAGGTGGGCCAGCTCCACCTCGAACGCGCCGCTGGTGCGGTAGCCGGTGGCGAAGGCGGCGAACGCCGGGCGCAGGCGCGCCGGCCCGCGCACGGCCAGGGCGCACACCGCGTCCGGCAGCGCCGCCCCGGCGCGCACCGCGGAGGTCAGCGCGTCCACCGCGTCGGGCCACTCCTGCGCGCGCTCCGCGCGCCGGCGCCGGGCCCGCGAGCACACCAGCGCCGCGGGCGCCAGCGCCCCCGCGGCGGCGGCCGGCACGGCCGTGACCAGGGCCCCGGTCAGCGCGGGCGCCAGCAGCAGGCCCAGCGCCCCGGCGGCCGCGCACACCGGCACGAACACCGCCACGGGCACCGAGGACAACCCCGCCGCGTCCAGCGCGCGGCGCACCCGGCGGCGCGGCACCCGCGCCGGGCGCGGGGCGCGCTCCCAGCACGCCCACCAGGCGCAGAACAGGCCCGCCCCCAGCAGCGCACCGGCCGCGACGCCACCGGCACCACCCGCGCCGGGCACCTCAGGAACCCCCCAGCAGCGCGGCCACGTCGAAACCCGCGCGCGTGAAGCGCTCGCGGTCACCGGGCCAGCCCTGCGCGCGCAGCAGCGGCGCGTCCGCGCCGGCACCGCGCCGGAACAGCGGGGCGGTCTCCACCACGCCGCCCTCGACGCGGCCGGTCACCGCCAGCACCTCCTCCACGCGCCGGCGCCCACCGGCACCGAGGGCGGCGTGCACGACGAGGTCCACCGACGCCGCCACGGCCGGCACCACGAAGGCGCTGGTGACGTTCTGCCCGGCCAGCAGGGGCAGCGTGCACATCTTCGCCACGGCGGCGGCCGCGGAGTTCGCGTGGATCGTCGCGGCCCCGGGCAGTCCGGAGTTCAGCGCGATCAGCAGGTCCAGGCTCTCCTCCTGGCGCACCTCGCCGACGACGAGGCGGTCCGGGCGCATCCGCAGCGCCTCCTTCACCAGCCGGCGCAGCGGCACCTCCCCGCGCCCCTCGAGGTTCGGCTGGCGGCACTGCATGGCCACGACGTCGCGCGCGGCGACGTGCAGCTCGAAGACCTCCTCGCAGGTGACGACGCGCTGCTGCGGCGGCACCTCGGCCAGCAGGCAGTTCAGCAGCGTCGTCTTGCCCGCCTGCGTCGCACCGCTGACGAGCACGTTCAGGCCCGAGGCGACCGCGGCGGACAGGAACCGCGCCGCCCGCTCCGACAGCGAGCCCAGCGCCACCAGGTCCTCCAGGCGCCTGGCGCGCGCGACGAAGCGGCGCACGTTCACCGCCCAGTGCCGGCGGGTGATGTCGGGGATCACCACGTGCAGGCGCGAGCCGTCCGGCAGGGAGGCGTCCACGAACGGGCTGGACAGGTCCACCCGCCGCCCGGTGCTGGCCAGCATGCGCTCGACCAGGTCGGCGACGGCGTCCTCCTCCAGGATCGTCGTGGTCAGCTCCGCGACGCCGCCGCGGGCGACGAACACCTTGCCGGGCTCGTTGATCCAGATCTCCTCGACGTCGGGGTCGTCGAAGTAGCGCTGCAGCGGGCCGTAGCCGGAGACCGCGGCGACCACCTCGCGCGCGGCCGCCTCGCGGTCGGCCAGGAACGGCAGGGACCCGTCCAGCGAGCGCAGGTCGTACCCGGTGACGGCGTCGTCGACGAGGGCGCGCAGCTGCTCGGGGGTGGCGCGGAAACCCCCGGCCGTGATGCGCCGGCGCAGCTCGGCGCGCACCTCGTCCTCGACCAGCCGCACCGCGTCCACGCGCACCTCCCCGCCCCGCCCGGGGACCCCCGGGGAACCGCGGAACCCCTCCGCGCCGGGTCACCGTAGGGGTGCGCGCACCGCGTGCGTTCGGGTGATGTGGACAAACCCCCGGCCCCGCGGCGGGCACGCCGCGGCCCGCGGCACGGCCCGCGGGCTCACCCCTCCGGCTCGCTCGGCAGGACCAGGCGCAGGCCCAGCGGCGGGCCCCACGTGCGCACGCCCCACTCGCGCGGGTAGCCCAGGGAGACCTCGTGGTGCGGCACGCCGTCGTGCTCGGTGGTGCGCGGCACGTGCAGGTGCCCGTAGACGACGGCGGCGGCGCGGTAGCGCACCGGCCAGTCGGCGCTGCCCGTGGTGCCGCACCACAGGGCGAACTCCGGGTGGCGCAGCACCGCGGTGGGTTCGCGCACCAGCGGCCAGTGGTTGACCAGCACCGTGGGCAGCGCCGGGTCCAGCGCGTCCAGGCGCGCGCGGGTGCTCTCCAGCCGCGCCGCGCACCAGTCCTCGCGGGTGGCGTACGGGTGCGGGTGCAGCACCCCCTCGTCGGTGCACACCACCCGCGCGCGCCGGGCCACCGCCAGCGCCTCCTCCTTGGTGGCGGTGCCGGCGGGGCGGAAGGTGTAGTCGTACAGCAGGAACAGCGGCGCGACCACGACGGGGCCGTGCGGGCCCGGCCACAGCGGGTAGGGGTCCTCCGGGGTGAGGACCCCCACCGCGCGCAGCTCCTCGACGAGGTGCTCGTAGCGCTCGCGCCCGCGCAGCCGCAGCGGGTCGGCGCTGAGCGTCCACAGGTCGTGGTTGCCCGGCACCCACACCACCTGCGCGAAGCGCTCGCGCAGCAGCGCCATCGTCGCCACCACGTCCGTGCTCAGCTCGCCCACGTCGCCGGCCACGACCAGCCAGTCCTCCACGGCGCCGGGGCGCAGGCCGTCCACGACGGCGCGGTTCTCCGCGTAGCGCACGTGCAGGTCGCTGATGGCGAGCAGGCTCACGCCGCGGACTCTGCCAGGCCGCGGCGCGGGCGCGTCAGCGCGGGGGACGCTCGCCGGCGCCGCGGACCGGCCGGTCGCCGTCCCGGCCGCCGCCCCAGCCGTGCCCGTCGCCGTGCCCGCCGCCGTGGCCGCCGCCGTGGCCGTGGGCGCGCGCGCGGCGCGGCTCGTCGCTGCGCGGGCCGAGCCGGTCCACCGGCCCGTGCACGCGGCGCGAGCCGCGCTCGGAGGCGAAGGACGCCTCGTAGCCGACGGTCGCGTCCGGGTCGGTGCGCGGGTCGGTGGCCAGGCCCTTGTCGCCGCCGCTGCGGATGAACCAGTAGTCCGCCTGCACGCGCTCGGGGGTCACGTCGAGCACCACGAAGCCGTGGCCGACGCCCTCGAGGTAGCGCACCCAGGGGTTGGCGCCCTGGAAGGCGGTGGTGGCCGCCTGCGCGGCCTGCGCGGAACCCAGCACCTCCTTGAAGCCGTCGCTGGTGACGGAGGGGCAGACGAACTCCACGCCCACCGACCCCTCGCCGGCGGAGTAGGCGGCGGGGTCCGCCGGCAGGTCGTTGGCCCACGAGGAGTGGATGTCGCCGGTCAGGACCACCGGGTCGGCGACGCGCGAGCCGGCCATCGCGGCCAGCACGGCGCGCTGGTCGGCCTGGTAGCCGTCCCACTGGTCGGTGTTGAACACCTGCCCGGGCACCGTGGCCGCGCCCGGCAGCGCCAGGACGCGGGTGAAGACGGTCTGGTTGCCCACCAGGTGCCACGCGGTGCGGCCCTCGCGGATGCCGTCGGTCAGCCAGGTCAGCTGCTCGGGCTCGGGCAGGTGGCGCTCGGGGTCGCTCAGCGCCGGGTTGAGCGCGCGGGTGCCCGGCTGGGTGCCGGGGACGGTCGCGGGCACCTGCCGGCTGCGGTTCTGCCGCGTCTCGACCACCGACAGCTCGGCGAGGTCGCCGAAGGTGAAGCGGCGGAAGAACTGCCGGCCGCGGTGCGGCTGCGGCTGGTACGTGCCGGGTTCGCGGATCGGCATCCACTCCAGGTACGCCTGGAACGCGCGCTCGCGCCGGGCCAGGAAGTCGCCCTCGGCGCGGGTGCCCTCGGGCTCGCCCTCACCGGTGTACGAGGTGTTCGGGTCGTCCTGGGTCTCGTGGTTCTCCGCACCGGTGGCGTACGCGTCGTTGGTGATCTCGTGGTCGTCGAAGATGACGATCCACGGGTGGGCGCGGTGCGCGGCCTGCGTGTCGGGGTCGGCCTTGTACAGCGCGTGGCGCACGCGGTAGTCCGCCAGCGAGACGACCTCGGTGCCGGGGCGGTGGTCGCGGGTGCCGATGAGGTCCTCGGGCCCGTAGCGGTCGCCGGAACCGGCCACGCCCTCCTCGGCGGGGTCGTTGCCGTACTCGTAGATGTAGTCGCCCAGGTGCAGCACGAAGTCGAGGTCGTCGCGGGCGGCCAGGCCGCGGTAGGCGGTGAAGTAGCCGCCGGTGTAGTTGCTGCACGAGACGAACGCCAGGCGCAGCGCGTGCACCGTGCCCGGCTCGTCCGGGGCGGTGCGGGTGGCGCCCACCGGCGAGGTGGTCCCGCGGGTGCGGAAGCGATACCAGTAGCGCGTGTAGGGCTCCAGGCCGTCCACGACGACCTTGACGGTGTGGTCGCGCTCGGGACCCGTGGTGGTGGTGCCGCGGCGCAGCACCCGGGCGAACCCCTCGTCGGCGGCGACCTCCCACTGCACCGCCACGGCGGGACCGGCACCGCTGCCGGGCACCGCCTCGGGGGTGGGGGTCACGCGCGTCCACAGCAGCACCTCGGTGGCCGTCGGGTCGCCGCTGGCGACGCCGAAGGCGAACACGCCGGAGCGCGCGGTGCGCTCCACGGCCGCGCGCGCGGCCTGCGGGGTCAGGAGGGGGACGGCGAGGGCGGCGGTGGCCCCGCCGCGGACGAGCGTCCGGCGGGACAGCGGCATCGGCTCGGGCACGTGCGGACACTGCCCGGGCGGGGCGACGCGGTGGCGACCGGCGCGTGAACGCGCGGCGGCGGCGGGGAGGCGCGCTCGCCCGGCGCGCGCCGGGGCTGTGGACGACGCGCGCGCCGGCTCCGCGCCTGTGGAGGAGCGCCGGCGGCGCACCGGCGGCGGGCACCCTGCAGAGGTGCGCGTGCGCCTGACCGTCGTCGGCGCCGGCGCCCCGGCGGGCACCGACGTCCTCGTCGAGGCGCCGGCGGGCACCGCGCTGTCCGCCGTGCGCGAGCGGCTGGAGGCGCTGACCGGCCCGTGGCCGGGCCCGCCGCGCTGCGCCGGCCGGGACGTCTCCGACGTCGCGCTGGGCGCCGAGCCGCTGCTGCAGGGCGCGCTCGTCGACGTCTCGGCGCCCCCGGGCGCCGGCGCGCCCGCCGGTCCTCCCCCGCCGGCGGGCGCGCCCGTGGTCGTCGTCGCGGTGGACGCCGGCCCGGACGCCGGGCGGCGCCTCGAGCTGGCGCCGGGCCGGCACGTCGTGGGGCGCGCGGGCGGGCCGGCTGCGCCCACCGGTCCCGGCTCGCCCGGCGGGTGCGCGGTGCCCCTGGACGACCCCGGCGTCTCGCGCACCCACGCCGTGCTGGAGGTGGGCGCCGACGGCTCGGTGCGGGTGCACGACGCCGGCTCCCTCAACGGCACGGCGCTGCTGCTGCCGGGCGCGCGCCGCGACGCGGGCGGGCAGCCGCTCCCGGGGCCGGGCGGGCGGCTGCTGGTGGGCTCCAGCGTCCTGCAGGTGTCCCCGCCGGCGCCCGGCCCGGCCGACGTGCGCCCGGACGGGTGCGGGCACCTGCTGCTCAACCGCGCCCCGCGCCTGCCGCCGGAGGAGCCCGCGGCGCAGGTGCTGCGCTGGCCGGCGCCGCCGGCCGCCGCGGAGGTGCCCGGCGCGCCGTGGCTGGCCCTGCTCGTGCCGCTGGCGGTGGCCGCGGTGCTCGCGCTGGTGTGGTCGCCGCTGTCGCTGCTGCTGGGGCTGGCCTCGCCGGTGCTGGTGGGCGGGCAGTGGTGGGCGCAGCGCCGTCGCGCCCGGGAGCGGGCCGCGCAGGACGCGGCCGGGTGCGAGCGGGCCCGTGAGCGGGTGCGGGCCGCGCACGCCGCGGCCCTGGCCGCCGAGCACACCCGCCGCCACGCGGCCGCCCCCGGCCCCGCGCAGGTCCTGGCCCAGGCCACCGCGCGCGGCCAGCGCCTCTTCGAGCGCGACCGCGACGCCGCCGACGCCCTCGTGCTGCGCGCCGGGCTGGGGCGGGTGCGCGCCGGGTCCAGCGCCGTGCGCGAGGACGACCCGCACGGCACGGGCACCGCGACCGGGACCGGCACCGCGACCGGCACCGCACCGGGCGCCGCACCGGGCGCCGCGCCCGGCGCGGACCTGGAGGACGTGCCGGTGCCGGTGGACCTGCGCACCGGGCCGCTGGGCATCGCCGGCCCGCCCGAGCTGGTGCGCGGGGTGGCCCGCCAGCTGCTGGGCCAGGTGGCCGCCTGGCACGGCCCCGGGGAGGTCGGCCTGCTCGTCGCGGGCGAGCGCGGGCCGTGGCGGTGGCTGGACCTGCTGCCGCACGCCGGCGCGGGGACCGCCGCGGCCTCCGGGACCCCGCGGGCTGCCGCGCCCGGGGGTGCGCAGGCGGTGCTGCCCGCCCTGGCGGCGGAGGTCGCGCGGCGGGCGCGGGCGCGCGCGGCGGCCGGCTCGCGCGCCGGGGCTCCCCGGCGCGAGCGCGCGCTGGTGCTGCTGGTGGACGGGGCGGCGGACCTGCGCGCGGACGCCGACCTCGCGGCGGTCCTGCGCGACGGCACCGCCGAGGGGGTGCACGTGCTGTGCCTGGAGAGCGAGCGCACCCGCCTGCCCGCGGAGTGCTCGGCGGTGCTCGACCTGGCCGCCGACGCCTCCGGCGAGGCGGTGCTGCGCACGCCCGCCGGGGAGCGGCTCCTGGTCGCCGACGCCGTGGCGGCGCCGTGGGCCGCGGAGCTGGCGCGGGCGCTGGCGCCGCTGCGCGACGCGGCGCCGGGCCCGGCCGGTGCCGCGCTGCCGGAGCGGGTGCCGCTGCTGCCGCTGCTCGGGCTGGGCGCCGGCGTGCCGGAGCCGGCGCTGCTGGCGCGCCGCTGGGACGAGCGCGCGCCCGGTGCGGTGGCGGTGCTGGGGGCCGGGGCCGCCGGGCCGTGCCGGCTGGACCTGGTCGCCGACGGCCCGCACGCGCTCGTCGCCGGCACCACCGGCTCGGGCAAGTCCGTGCTGCTGCGGGCGCTGGTGGTGAGCCTGGCGCTGCAGGCGCCGCCGGACGCGCTGCGGTTCGTGCTCGTCGACTACAAGGGCGGGGCGGCCTTCGCCGGGTGCACCGGGCTGCCGCACGTGGCCGGGCTGGTCACCGACCTCGACGAGCACCTGGCCCGGCGGGTGCTGCGCAGCCTGCGCGCGGAGGTGCGCCGCCGGGAGTCGGTGCTGCGCGCGGCCGGGGCGGCGGACCTGGCCGAGCTGGACCCGTCCTCGCCGGCGGCGGCGTCGGTGCCGCGGCTGGTGGTGGTCGTCGACGAGTTCCGGGTGCTGGCGCAGGAGCTGCCGGCCTTCGTCGACGGGCTGGTGCGCCTGGCGGCGGTGGGCCGCTCCCTGGGCGTGCACCTCGTGCTCGCCACGCAGCGCCCCGCCGGGGTGGTCAGCCCGGAGATCCGGGCGAACACCAACGCACGCGTCGCGCTGCGGGTGCAGGACCGCGCCGACGCCGAGGACGTCGTCGGCGACCCCTCCCCCGCGGCGATCAGCGACACCACCCCGGGCCGGGCCGTGCTGCGGCGCGGCTCGCGCGGGCTGGAGACCTTCCAGAGCGCCGTGCTGGAGGTGCCCGCCGACGGCGACGCCGACGCGGTGCGGGTGCTGGCCCTGCACGCGGCGGGTGGCGTGCCGGACGACGCGGCGGAGGGCGCGGGCACCGGGCTCGCCGGGCGCGACGCGCTGCCCGGCGTGGTCTCGGCGGTGCGCGCGGCCGCGCGCCTGCGCGGGCGGGCGCTGCCGCCGGCGCCGTGGCTGGCTCCCCTGCCCGAGCGGGTCGCGCCGGTCGACGTGCCGCTCCCCGCGCCGGGCGGGGAGGGCGCGGGCGACGGCGCGGGCGACGGCGCAGCGGGTGGTCGCCCCGGTGGGCACGCGGGTGCTGGCGCGGCGCTGGTGTGGGGCCTGCTGGACCTGCCCGACGAGCAGCGCCGGGCGGCGGCGGTGTGGGACCTCGACGCGGGCGGGCACCTGCTCGTCGTGGGCACCGTGCGCAGCGGGCGCAGCACGCTGCTGCGCGCGCTGGCCGAGGGCGCCGGCGGGGCCGGGGCGGAGGTCAGCGTGCTCGACGGCGGTGGCGCGCTGAGCGCCCTGGCGGACCTGCCGCACGTGGGAGCGGTGGTCGGGCGCGCCGAGCCCTGGCGGGCGGGCCGGCTGCTGGAGCGGCTGGACGAGGAGGTGCAGCGGCGCCGCGAGCTGTTCGCCCGGCTGGGCGTGCCGGACCTGCGGGCGGCGCGCCGCGTCCCGGGCGCCGGGCCCCTGCCGCACCTGGTGCTGCTCGCCGACGGCTGGGACGGCTGGGCGGCGGAGCTGTCGGCCGTACACCTCGGCGCCCCGGTGGACCTCTTCCACCGGCTGCTGCGCGAGGGCAGCGCGGCCGGGGTGCGCGTGGCGCTGACCGGCGACCGCGCCCTGCTGACGTCCGGTGCCGCGGCGGCCACGGCCGAGGTGGTGCTGCTGCGCCTGGCCGACCGGGCCGACGCGGCGCTGGCGGGCGTGCCGGCCGGCGAGGTGCCGGTGCACCAGCCGCCCGGGCGCGGGCTGCTGGTGCGCGACCGCGTCGCCGCCGAGGTGCAGGTGCTCGCCCCCGTCCCGGCGGCGTCGCCGCTGGCGCCGCTGCCGCCGCCGGCGGCGGCGCAGCGGGCCGGGGTGCGGGCGCGGGTGCGCGTGGCCGCCCTGCCGGCGCGCGTGGCGGTGGCGCAGCTGCCGCCGCCGGACGGCACGCGCGTGCCCCTGGGCACCGGTGGTGACGAGGCGTCCCCCGTGGCGGTCGACCTGGCCGGCGGGGTGCTCGTGTGCGGCCCGGCGGGCAGCGGGCGCACCACGGCGCTGCGCGCCCTGGCCGCCGGCCTGGCCCGCTGCCCGCAGCCGCCGCCGGTGGTGCTCCTGCTCGCCGGCGCCGGCCCGGCCGCCGCACCGGGTGCCCCCGGTTCCCCCGGTGCACCGGGGGAACCGGGGGAACCGGGGGAACCGCTCGTGCTGGCGGCCGCCGACGCCGGCACCCCGGCCGCCCTGGAGCGCCTGCTGGCGGTGCCCGGCTCGGTGCTGCTGGTCGACGACGCCGGGCGGGCGCTGCCGGCACCGGTGGAGGACCTGCTGGTGCAGGTGCTGCGGGACGGCGCGCGCGAGCACCCCGTGGTGGCCGCCGCCGACGGGGCGGAGGTCGCCGGGGCCTTCCGGGGGCTGCCGCTGGCGCTGCGCGCGGCGCGCACCACCGTGCTGCTGGGGCGCGGGGGCCACGTGCCGGCCGACGTGCTGGGCCGGCGCGCGCTGCTGGCGCCGGGACCGGGCCCGGGGGCGGGCTTCGTCGTCAGCGGCGGCACGTGGACGGCGCTGCGGGTGGCCGAGCCGGTCGCGCCGGCGGCGACGCCTACGGTGGTGCCGTGAGCACCGCCGTGGACCCGACGCGCACCCCGCCCCCGCCCGCTGCCCGCCTGCGTGAGGCCACCGGCGCGGACGGTGAGGTCGTCGCGCAGCTGGTGCGCGAGCTGGCCGAGTACGAGCGCGAGCCGCAGGCGGCCACCGCCACGGGCGCCGACTTCGCCCGCGCGCTCGAACCGGGCAGCGGCATCGGCTGCCTGCTCGCCGAGGTCGACGGCCCCGGCGGGCCCGAGGTCGTCGGGATGGCGCTGTGGTACACGACCTTCTCCACCTGGCAGGGCCGGCGCGGCATGTGGCTGGAGGACCTCTACGTGCGCCCCGAGCACCGCCGCCGCGGCATCGCGCGCTCCTTCTTCGCCCGGCTCGGCGCGCTGTGCGCCGAGCGCGGGTACGGCAGGCTGGAGTGGTGGGTGCTGGACTGGAACACTCCCGCGCAGGGCTTCTATCGCACCCTGGGCGCACGGCCCGAGGACGAGTGGACCGTCTGGCGGCTGGACGGCGAGCGCCTGGCCCGCCTCGCCTCGCAAGGACCGGCCATCCCGTGACGCAACGTCACGGTTCGTGTGCTCCCGGTGTGGGAGGCTGCACCCCGGACCACCCCCGCCCCACGGGCACCGCACCACCCGCGCGACGCCCGCCGCACCACCCGCCACGCCGGCCCGGCCCGGCCGGCCCCTGAGAGGACGCCCACGTGTCGACCACCACGGCCAGCGAGCAGACCGGCGACCTCGTCGAGCTCCGCGTCCCCGCCGACCCCGCCTACCTGACGGTGGTGCGCACGGCGAGCGCCGGGCTGGCCGCGCGCCTGGACCTGACCCTCGACGAGATCGAGGACCTGCGCATCGCGGTGGACGAGGCGTGCACGCTGCTGCTCGACCCCGCCGCCGGTGCGCAGCAGCTGGTGGCCACCTTCCGCCTGGGCGACGGCAGCCTGGAGGTGGAGGTGCGCGGGCCGGCGCGCGAGCTGCCGGAGCGCTCCAGCTTCGCGTGGGCGGTGCTGGAGGCGCTGGTCGGCGAGGTCTTCACCGGCACCTCCTCCTCGGGGGCCTGGATCGTGCTGCGCCACAGCAAGGACGCCGGTGGTGCCGGGGTCCTGTCGGGGTCGTCGTGAGCGGCGAGCGCACCGCGGGTGCCGCCGCGGACGCGGCGGCCGTGCCCGCCGCCCGCGCGGACGCCTCGGGCGCCGACGTCCCCGCCGCGCACCCCACCGACGGTGGCGCACCCGCCGGAGAACCGCCCGACGAGGACGTCCTCGACGACGGCGACGAGGACCTGCCCGACGGGGACCTGCCCGACGAGGACCTGCCCGACGAGGAGCTGGCGGACGGGGACCTGCCGGACGCGGACCTGCCCGAGGAGCACCGGCGCGCCCCGCGCCCGGAGGAGCTCTCACTGCACGAGCTGCTCGCCCGGCTGCCGCCGGAGGACCCCGAGCGGGCCCGGGCGCGCGAGGAGCTGACGCGCCGGCACCTGCCGCTGGCCGAGCACCTGGCGGCGCGCTTCCACGGCCGCGGCGAGCCGCACGACGACCTGGTGCAGGTGGCCACGATCGGCCTGCTGAAGGCGCTGGACCGCTTCGACCCCTCCCGGGGGGTGCCCTTCGGCGCCTACGCGGTGCCCACGATGCTCGGGGAGATCAAGCGCCACTTCCGCGACCGGGGCTGGGCCATGCGCGTGCCGCGGCGGGTGCAGGAGGCCGGGCGCGCGCTGGCCGACGCCCGCGAGGCGCTGACCCACGAGCTGGGGCGCGCGCCGACGGTCGCGGAGCTGGCCGCGCGCACCGGTCACGACGCCGACGAGGTGGTGGAGGTGCTGGAGTCCGCCAACGCCTACGCCACCCTGCCGCTGGACACCGGCTCGCCCACCTCGCCGGTGGCTTCGCTGGGCAGCGTGGACGACCGGCTGGAGAACGTGGAGAACCGCGAGGCGCTGCGCCCGCTGCTGGCCGGCCTGGCACCGCGCGAGCGGCGCATCCTGGCGCTGCGCTTCGTGCGCGGGATGTCCCAGGCGCAGATCGCCGCCGAGGTGGGCATCTCGCAGATGCACGTCTCGCGCCTGCTCAGCCGGACCCTGACGCAGCTGCGCGAGGGCCTCGAGCCCGGCGGGGAGTGAGGACCGCGGGCAGCGCCCCGCCCGCCCCGCTCAGCGCGAGAGCTGCGCGGAGACCGGGGGCAGGAAGAGCCCCACGAGCACCAGCACCGCCGGCACCACCAGCAGCGCCCCCACCCACGGCTGCCCGCCGCTGAAGGCTGGCCAGCCGGCGGCCAGCTGCAGCACCTGCCACACCAGCACCGGCGAGCGCGCCCAGGCGGCCCGCCGCCACAGCCCGTGGGCGCAGAAGCCCACGCCGGCGGCGAAGGCGAGGGTGGTGACGACGAGGACCGCGGCACCGACGGTGGTGGCGGCGTCCTCGACGAGCAGACCGTGCACGAGGTAGGCGGCGCCGGCCAGCAGCAGCAGCGCCTCGAGCGCGACGACCGCGGCGACGACACCCAGCAGTGGCGAGCGGGCGGGAATGCCCCCACGCTGGGACGAGGGACGGGGCTCGGGACGGTCGGGCACGGGAGCACCGTACGGCCGCGGGCCGCGGTGGCGGGCTGGTCGACCTCCGCATCGCAGCGGCCGCGTCCCCCGGACACGGGTCCGGACGCAGGACAACGCTTTACTACGTCGCTGGGATTGCCGGGAGGGGTCACGCGTGTTAAGTGCATGTGACGAACCCGACACGGGTTCTCCGCGTCCTGTCGGTGCCCCCCTCTTGTGGGACGCGCCGCGGGGTGTGAACCTAGACGCCGACGCGATCCCCGCCGCGCGAACCCCCCTGAAGCCCCTCGGGCAGGGGTGCGCGCGTCCTGGCACCGCCGGCGCTGCCGGTGCTCAGGGATCCCGCACGACACCCGCCCGCAGCGGGCCGCCGTGCGCACTGAGACCGCAACGCGATGAAGGAGTGGACCCCCCATGGACTGGCGCCACCGTGCCGCCTGCCTCGACGAAGACCCCGAGCTGTTCTTCCCCATCGGCAACACCGGACCGGCCATCCTCCAGATCGAGGAGGCCAAGGCCGTCTGCCGCCGCTGCGAGGTCGTGGACAGCTGCCTGAAGTGGGCGCTGGAGACCGGTCAGGACTCCGGCGTCTGGGGCGGGATGAGCGAGGACGAGCGCCGCGCCCTCAAGCGCCGCGCCGCCCGCGCCCGCCGCGCCGGCTGACCGGCCGACCAGGCGCACCGGCCCGCACACCGGGCCCGGACCAGCAGGCCCCCACCGCCACGCGGTGGGGGCCTGCTCGCGTCACGGGGCCCCTGGCCGGTGGGTGCGCGGCCCGCGTCAGTGGGTGCGCACGCTGCCCAGCGGCGTGGTGCCCCGGCGCACCCGCAGGTCCAGGCGCACCTGCGTGCCGCCGGACTCGCTGGCGCCGAAGTCCATGCGCCCGCGCAGCTCCCCCGCGACCAGCGAGCGCACGATCTGGGTGCCCAGCCCCGAGCTGCCGACCTGGAAGTCGTCGGGCAGGCCCACCCCGTCGTCGCTGACGACCACCTCCAGGCGGTCCTCGCCGTGGTGCTCGACCTTGACCACGACGGTGCCGGCGCGCCCGGAGCCGAAGCCGTGCTCGACGGCGTTGGTGACCAGCTCGGTCAGCACCAGCGCCAGCGCGGTGGCGTCCTCCTGGCGCAGCTCCCCGAAGCGGCCCTCGCGCACGGTGCGCACCCGCTCGGCGTTCGACATCGCCACCTCGGCGGCCATCATCAGGCACCGGTCGAGCACCTGGTCGAAGTCGACGTTCTCGTCGATGCCCTGCGAGAGCGTCTCGTGGACGGTGGCGATGGTCTCCACGCGGCGCATCGCCTCCTGCAGCGCCGAGCGGCCCTCCTCGGAGCCGATGCGCCGCGACTGCAGCCGCAGCAGCGCCGCCACCGTCTGCAGGTTGTTCTTCACGCGGTGGTGGACCTCGCGGATCGTGGCGTCCTTGGTCATCAGCTCGCGCTCGCGCCGGCGCAGCTCGGAGACGTCGCGCACCAGCAGCAGCGCGGCCACCCGCGCCGGAGCGCCACCGCCCTCGCGGCGGGTCAGCGGGATCGCGCGCATCGCCAGCGTGGCCGCCTCGGTCTCCAGGTCGGTGCGCCACGGCGCGCGGCCGGTGACCACCAGCGGCAGCGACTCGTCCACCGGCAGGTGGCTGGCCGCCAGCCCCGAGGCCACCTCCGCCAGGTTCGCCCCCACCAGTTCCCCGATGAGCCCGGCGCGGTGGAAGGCCGACAGGGCGTTGGGGCTGGCGTAGGTGACCACGCCCTCGGCGTCCAGGCGCAGCATGCCGTCGCCCACGCGCGGGGCGCCGCGCCGCGGGCCGGTCGGCGCGGACAGCTGCGGGAAGTCCCCCACCGCGATCATGCGGGTCAGGTCGTCCGCGCAGCGCACGTAGTTCAGCTCCAGGCGGCTGGGCGTGCGGGAGGTCGCCAGGTTGGTGTGCCGGGCCAGCACGCCCAGCACGACGCCGTCGCGCACCACCGGGATCGTCTCCTCGCGCACCGGCACGTCGTCGTCCCACTCCGGGTCGCGCCCGCGCAGGCTGCGCGCCTCGTCGAAGGTGGTGTCCACCTGCGGGCGCCGGCCGCGCTCGAGCACGGCGCCGACGACGTCGTCGTAGTGCACGGTGGGCCCCGTGGTGGGCCGGCAGTGCGCCACCGCCACGAAGTGCTGCCGGTCGGCCGAGGGCACCCACAGCACCAGGTCGGCGAACGACAGGTCCGAGATCAGCTGCCAGTCGCCGACGAGCAGCCGCAGCCACTCGGCCTCGGCGGGGCCCAGGCCGGTCTCGGACTGCAGCAGGTCAGCCATGGTGGGCACCCCCGAAGCCTACGGCGCGGCGTCGCGCCCCGATCACCCCGCTCGACCACCCGCTCGGCCACCTCCTCGGCCACCTCCTCGGCCACCTCCCGGGCGGGCGCTCACCCCGGCCGCAGCACCGAGCGCATCACGCGCAGCGCCACCGACAGCGCCGCGATGTCCGCCCGGTCCGCGGCGGCGACCTCCTCCAGGGTCGCCCGCGCGCGCCGCACCGCCGGCCCGTGGGCCTCCTCCCAGGCCCGCGCGGCACCCTCGGCGCCGTCCTCGCCCAGCGCACCGCCGGCGTGCTGCAGCACCGAGGCGGTCAGGTCGCGCAGCACCCCGTACAGGTCGTCGCGCAGCGCCGCGCGCGCCAGCGCCTGCCAGCGGTCCTCGCGGCCCAGGGCCGAGATGCTGCTCAGCAGCGACTCCACCTCGTAGCGGCCGGAGAGCTCGAACCACACGTCGGCGACCTCGGCCGGCTCGCGCCCGGTGGCCGCGGAGACCTCGACGACGTCGAGCAGCGCGAACGCCGACAGCAGCGACGCCACCCGCAGGGCCTCGTCGGCGGGCACCCCGGCACCGGCCAGGGCGGCGGCCTCCTCGCGCACCACCTGCGCGTCCGGCCCGCGCAGCAGCTCGGGCACCAGCGGCACCAGCCGCGCCACGGGCGCGCTGAAGCGCTCCACCTCGGCGGCCACGTCCAGCCCCTCCGGGTGCGAGCGCAGCAGCCAGCGCACGGCGCGGTCCAGCAGCCGCTGCACCTGCTGGCGCAGCCGCGACTGCAGGGCCGCCTCCACGCGCCCGTCCAGCGCCTCCACGGCCGCGGCGCGCTCGGCCAGCCCGAACACGCGCACCGCCACGGCGTAGGCGCGCACCACCTCCGCCGGCTCGCAGCCGGTCTCCTCCGCGGCCCGGAAGGCGAACGTCAGCCCGCCGGTGGCCACCACGGAGTTCACCAGCACCGTCGTGGCGATCTCGCGGCGCAGCGGGTGCTCGGTCAGGTGCTCGCCGAAGCGCTCGACGAGCTCGGCGGGGAAGTAGCCGCGCAGCGTGCCGGCCACCCACGGCTCGTCGGGCAGCGGCGAGGCCAGCACCGAGGCCCCCAGGGAGATCTTGGCGTGGGCGATGAGCACCGACAGCTCCGGCGTCGTCAGGCCCCGGCCCTCGCGGGCGCGCCGCTCCAGCTCCGCGGTCGAGGGCAGGCCCTCCAGCCGGCGGTCCAGCGAGCCGGAGCGCTGCAGCGCCTCGAGCATGCGCCGGTGCGCCGGCAGCAGCCCGGCCGCGGCGGCGCCCTCCACGCTCAGCGCGACGTTCTGCTCGTAGTTGTCACGCAGCACCAGCCGGCCGACCTCGTCGGTCATGCGCAGCAGCGTCGCGTCGCGCTCGGCCGCGTCCAGGCTGCCGCGCGCGACGAGCTGGTCCAGCAGGATCTTGATGTTGACCTCGTGGTCGCTGCAGTCCACGCCGGCGGAGTTGTCGATGGCGTCGGTGTTCAGCTTCACGCCGGCCCCGCCGCGCCCGGCCAGGGCCGCCTCCACGCGCCCGCGCTGGGTCAGCCCGAGGTTGCCGCCCTCGCCGACCACCCGCACGCGCAGCTGGGCGCCGTCCACGCGCACCGCGTCGTTGGCCTTGTCGCCCACGTCGGCGTGCGACTCGGTGGAGGCCTTCACGTACGTGCCGATGCCGCCGTTCCAGAACAGGTCCACCGGCGCGGTCAGCACCGCGCGCACCAGCTCGATCGGCGACAGGGCGCCCACCCCCTCCGCCAGGCCCAGCGCGCGGGCGGCCTGCGCGCTGACGGGCACCGACTTCGCGCTGCGGCTGAACACCCCGCCGCCGGGGCTGATCAGCGCGGGGTCGTAGTCCGCCCACGACGAGCGCGGCAGGCGGAAGAGCCGCTCGCGCTCGGCGAAGGAGACCTCCGGGTCGGGGTCGGGGTCGAGGAAGACGTGCCGGTGGTCGAAGGCGGCCACCAGCCGCAGCTGCCGGCTCAGCAGCACCCCGTTGCCGAAGACGTCGCCGCTCATGTCGCCCACGCCCACGGCGGTGGTCGGCTCCGCCTGCACGTCGTGGCCCAGCTCGCGGAAGTGCCGGCGCACGCTCTCCCACGCCCCGCGGGCGGTGATGCCCATGGCCTTGTGGTCGTAGCCGACCGAGCCGCCCGAGGCGAAGGCGTCGCCGAGCCAGAACCCGCGCGCCAGGGCGATCTCGTTGGCGGTGTCGGAGAACGTCGCGGTGCCCTTGTCAGCGGCGACCACCAGGTACGGGTCGTCGCCGTCGTAGCGCACCACGTCCGCCGGCGGCACCACCCGGCGCACCCCGCCCTCGGTGCGCAGGTCGTCGGTGACGTCGAGCAGGCCGGAGATGAACGTGCGGTAGCACGCCACGCCCTCGGCCCACCACGCCTCGCGGTCCACCGCCGGGTCGGGCAGGCGCCGGGGCACGAAGCCGCCCTTGGCGCCGGTGGGCACGATGACCGCGTTCTTGACGACCTGCGCCTTCACCAGGCCCAGCACCTCGGTGCGGAAGTCCTCGCGCCGGTCCGACCAGCGCAGGCCCCCGCGGGCGACCTCCCCGAAGCGCAGGTGCACCCCCTCCACGCGCGGGGAGTACACCCACACCTCCCGGTGCGGCACCGGCGCCGGCACCCCGTCCACCTGGGAGGGGTCCAGCTTGAACGACAGGTGCGGGTGCGGCTCGCCGTCCGCCCCGCGCTGGTAGGCGTTGGTGCGCAGCACCGCGCGCACCACGGAGAACAGCGCGCGCAGGATGCGGTCGGCGTCCAGGCCCTCCACGGCGTCCAGCGCGGCGCGCGCCTCCTCCACCAGGGCGTCGACGACCTCCGCGCGGTGCTCCTCGCGGCCGCTGCGCACCGGCGCGAAGCGGGCCTCGAACAGGCGCACCAGCGCCCGGGTCAGCCCCGCGTCGGCCAGCAGGCAGCCGGCGACGTACTCCACCGAGTACGCCAGCCCCACCTGGCGCAGGTAGCGCGTCAGGGCCCGCACCACGGCCACCTGCCGCCACGGCAGCTGCGCGGCCAGCACCAGGCGCGCCAGCGCGTCGCTGTCGGCGCGCCCGCTCCACGCGGCCGCGAACGCCTCGCAGAAGCGCGCCCGCGCCGCGGCCGGGTCGGCGTCCAGGTGCTGCACGTCCACCGGCAGGCGCAGGCCCACGTCGTCGACCCACACCCGCTTCCCGTCCTCGCGGCGCAGCACGTGGGGGCGCTCGTCGAGGACCTCCACGCCCAGGTCCGCCAGGTACGGCAGCACGGCGCTGAGCGTGACCGGCGCCCCGCGGTAGGACGTCAGCCGCCACGTGCGCGGCTCGCCGGGGTCCTCGCGCAGGTCCAGCACCGGCTCGGGCGCGCCGTCGCGCCCCTCCGGGCGCTCCAGCAGCTCCTCGGCGCGCTGCAGGTCGCGCACCGCCCGCTCGGCGGCGACCGCCGCGCGGTAGCTGCCCGGCACCCCGGCGGCCCACCGGCGCACCAGCGCAGCGCCCTCGGCGCCCAGCTGCCCGCGCGCGGCGTCGAGCAGGTCGTCGTCCCAGCTGCGCGCCGCGCGCGCCACCCGCGCCTCCAGCGCCGCGACGTCCACGTCCGGCAGCTCCTCGCCGGGGCGCGCGCGCACCACCACGTGCAGGCGCGCCAGCACCGACTCCGAGACCTGCAGGGTGTGCTCGACGGAGCCGCCGTCGAAGGCCTCGCGCAGCAGCTCCTCCACGCGCGCGCCCACGCGCGTGGTGTAGCGGTCGCGCGGCATGAACACCAGGCACGACATGAACCGCCGGTAGGAGTCGCGGCGCACGAACAGGCGCGTGCGCCGGCGCTCCTGCAGCCGCAGCACCGCCAGGGAGGTGGCCAGCACGTGCTCGACGTCCGCCTGCAGCAGCTCGTCGCGCGGGAACGTCTCCAGGATGCTCAGCAGGTCCTTCGCGGAGTGCCCGCTGGAGCCGAAGCCCGCGCGCGCGAGCACCTCGGCGACCTTCTCCGCCACCACGGGCACCTGCCGCACCGGGTCGGTGTAGGCGCTGGAGGTGAACAGCCCCAGGAAGCGGCGCTCACCGGTGACGCGCCCGGAGGCGTCGAAGCGCTTGACGCCCACGTAGTCCAGGAACCCCGGCCGGTGCACGGTCGCGCGGGCGTTGGCCTTGGTGACCACCAGCACCTGCGGCTCGGCGGCCTTCTCGCGCACCGGCCCCGACAGCCGGCGCACCCGCCCGCCGACGCGCCCGGGCCGCTCGGCCAGCACCCCCAGGCCCGTCTCCGGCCGCGCCGCGAGCACCACCTCCCCGTCCTCCTCGCGCAGGTCGTACTCGCGGTAGCCGAGGAACGTGAAGCGGTCGTCGGCCATCCAGCGCAGGAAGCGCTCGGCCACCCGCAGCTCCTCCGCGGGCACCCCCGGCGGCGGGTCCAGCTGCAGCTCGTCGGCGATCTGGGTGGCGCGGGCGCGCATGGGCTGCCAGCCGCGCACCGCCGCGCGCACGTCGTCGAGCACGTCGACCAGGTCGCGGCGCAGCGCCTCGCGGTCCTCGGCGCCGCTGTCGCGGTCGACCTCGACGCGGATCCAGCTCTCGGCCGGCTCCGAGGGCGGGGCGGTGGCCACGTCGTGCAGGTCCAGCAGCGCGCCGTCCGCGTCGCGGCGCGCGGCCAGGCGCGGGTGCACCAGCAGGTGGATGCCCCGCCCGGCGCGGGTCAGGGCGGAGGTGAGGCTGTCCACCAGGAACGGCGCGTCGTCGGTGACCACCTCCACCACCGAGCCGGACGCCCCCGCCCCGGCCTCCTCGCCGGCCAGCACGCGCACCAGCGTGGTGCCCGGGGGCCGTCGCGAACCCAGGCGCAGGTGGGAGGCGGCGGCCGCGGCCAGCTCCCGCGGGGCCCGCTCGAGGAGGTCCTCCTCGGGGCTGTGCGCGAAGTAGTCCAGCAGCACCCGCTCGGCGGCGGTGCCGGTGCGCAGGGCCTCCGGCACCTCCTCCCAGGCGGGGCCGCGCTCGGCGGCGGCGGCCCGCACGAGCGGGCGCAGGCCGGTGGGGGTGGGGGTCGTCGAGACGGGCATCGTCGCTCCGGGTGGCCGGTGGTGTCGCCCTGCCGACCCTAGCCGCACCGCGGGCCGCGCACCGGAGGACGGGCCCGCCGGCGCACCTGCCCGTACAGTCGCGACGTGCCCACGCCGTTCACCGAGCGCTCCTCCCTGCCCGCCCCGCCCGAGGCCGCCCTCGCCCTGCTCGTCGACCCGGACTTCCTCGCCGAGCGCGCCCGCATCTCCAAGGCGGTCGAGCACGAGGAGGACGTGCGCGACGAGGACGGCACCACCGTGGTGCGCAGCACCCGCACGGTGAGCACCTCCGTGCTGCCGCGGGTGGCCGCCGGCTTCATGGGCGGCACCGCCGTCGTCGAGCAGGTCGAGCGGTGGGCCCCCGCGGCGGCGGACGGCACGCGCGAGGGCACCCTGGAGCTGACCGTCCGCGGAGCGCCCGTGCGGCTGCAGGCGACCAGCCGCCTGAGCCCCGTCGAGGGCGGGTGCGAGTTCGAGCTGAGCGGCACCCTGACGGTGCAGGTGCCGTTCATCGGCGGCGGCGTGGAGCAGGCCGTGCTGCCCGGGCTGCTGCAGCTGGTGCGCTCGGAGGTCCAGCTGGCCCGCGAGCGGCTGGCCGGCTGACCCGCTCCGGCCCGCCCCTCGCGCGGCGGGCCGGAGCGCACCTCAGGCGCCGGTGGCCAGCAGCAGGGGCAGCTCCGTGGCGTCGTACCAGAGCAGCTCGTGCCCCTCGACCGACTCCACCGCGAACTGCGCGTCCTCGTCGCCGGCGTCGGCGGCCGGCAGGGCCGCCAGCGCCGCGCGCACGTCGGCCTCCGCCTCCGCGTCGTCGACGTGGACGCTGACCAGGTCGGCCA
Source organism: Kineococcus gypseus (assembly GCF_050871305.1). Lineage (NCBI taxonomy): Bacteria > Bacillati > Actinomycetota > Actinomycetes > Kineosporiales > Kineosporiaceae > Kineococcus > Kineococcus gypseus. The sequence goes on from NZ_JBJLRD010000026.1 coordinate 58,628, forward strand.
GGGACAGGTCGGAGCCCAGGACCACCTGCGAGCGCTCCGGCGCGCTCCACCCCGCCCCCGGCAGGGGGGTGGCGGGACCCGCGACGTCCAGCGCGAGCACCACTCGGCGCGGGGCCGCGCCCCCCGGCGCCGCGGCGAGCAGCCGCAGCGACCGGCCGGCCGCGTCCGTCGTCGCCACGTACTCCAGCTCCTCGTCCAGCTCGCGCGGGTCCGCGTCGGCGTAGAACTCGCGCAGCACCGGCGTCACCGCGTGCACGGTCACCGGTGCCGCGGCGAGGACGCCGGACGGTGCCGCCGCCGCGAGGTCGCTCAGCGTGGTGGGCCAGTAGACGCGCACTCAGGCCTCCTCGGGCTCGTCGTCCTCGGGCTCGTCGTCCTCGTCGAGGTGGGTCTCGTCGAGCTCCTCCTCGTCGAAGACGACGCCCTCGAGCTCGGCGAGCCGCTCGGCGGCGTCCGTCTCGCCCTCGGTGTCGGCGTCGGCGGCCTTCTCCAGCCACTCGCGCGCCTCGTCCTCGCGGCCGACGGTCAGCAGGGCGTCGGCGTAGGCGTACCAGAGCCGAGCGCGCCACGGCGCGCGCGTGCTGGTGCGCAGCTGCGGCACCTGCAGGGCGACGACGGCGGCTTCGTGCTGGCCCATGTCGCTGCGGGCACCGGCCGCGACGATGAGCATCTCCACCTTGGCCGCCGGGTCGAGGCGGGCGGCCTCCGGGGAGGAGGCCAGATCGAGGGCGCGCTCGGGGCGGCCCAGACCGCGCTCGCAGTCCGCCATGAGCGGCAGGTAGCCGTCGTCGCCGGTCATGCGGCGCGCCGTGCGCAGCTCTGCGAGAGCCTCGCGGAAGTGGCCGGCCCTGTACGCGGCGATGGCCGCGGCCTCCCGGACGGCGGCGATGCGACCGCCGCGGCGCTGAGCGGCCAGGGCGTGCTGCCACGCCCGCTCGGGGTCGACGTCGACGAGGCGCCCGCTGGCCACGAGGTGGCGGGCGACGAGGTCGACGTTCTCGGCGGGCAAGCCCTGCAGCGAACGGCGCACGTCCGGGGCGAGCTCGCGCCCGGTGATGTCGTCGGGCAGGCGCGGCCCGGCCGGCCGCGCGGGACGCACCGGCCCGCGCTCGTCGCGCCGGGGAGCACGCTCACCGGCGCGCGAGCGGTCGTCGCGCTGCGGAGCGCGCGCACGGTCCTCGCGGCGCGGACCGCGCGAACCCTGCTCGTCCCGCCGAGAGGGACGATCCGGACGCTCGTCGCGCTGGTAGGGACGGCCGCCACGGTCGTCGCGCTGGTAGGGACGGCCGCCACGGTCGTCGCGCTGGAAGGAGCGGTCACCGCCGTCGCGACGAGCCGGGCGGTCGTCGCGCTGGAAGGGACGGTCGCCGCGCTGCTGGGGGCGGGCCGGGCGCTCACCACGATCGTCGCGCTGGAAGGGACGGTCGCCGCGGTCATCGCGCTGGAAGGGACGGTCACCGCCGGTGCGGTCGTCACGGCGGGCGGGGCGCTCACCACGATCGTCACGCTGGAAGGGACGCCCACCGCGGTCGTCGCGCTCGAACGAGCGACCACCACGATCGTCACGCTGGTAGGGACGGTCACCGCCGGCCCGATCATCACGCTGGAACGAGCGACCACCGCGGTCGTCGCGCTGGTAGGGACGGTCACCGCCGGTGCGGTCATCACGGCGGGCGGGGCGCTCACCACGATCGTCGCGCTGGAAGGGACGTCCGCCGCGCTCGTCACGCTGGTAGGGACGCCCACCGCGGTCGTCGCGCTGGTAGGGACGGTCACCACCGTCGCGGGGGCCGCTCCAGGAACCGCTGCGGGGGCCACCACCGGTACGACCCGCCGTGTCGCGCACGGCTCGCCCGGGGCGCTCGCTGGACGAGGAGGAAGGGCGGCGCGCAGCGCCACCGCGCTCGGAGTCGGCGGGGCGCTCCTGAGCAGAACGCCAGGAACCCGTGCCACCGGCGCGCGGGGTGCGCGGACCGCCCGTCCTGGGGCGCTCGGACGACGAGGGACGCTGGGCGCGTCCGGTGCGAGGAGCGGACTGGCGCGGACGCCCGTCACCTGCGGAGGAGCGCCGCTCGTCGCGCCCGTCAGAACCAGGTCCAGCCATGCCGATCTCCCACCTGCTCACCGTGTCGGTGAGCTCCTCGTCGCTGTTCAGATGTTCACGCGCCGCGAGGGCGCGTCAGGCTCCAGCGTCCGCTGGGAAGCCCGGGAACGACCGCGGGGAGCGTGCCGGTGGCACGCTCCCCGCGTCTGTCGTTCCCACTCAGTGGAAATGTGTGTGGCCGGCGGTGTCCTACTCTCCCACCCGGTCTCCCGGGCAGTACCATCGGCGCTGGTGGGCTTAGCTTCCGGGTTCGGAATGTGACCGGGCGTTTCCCCACCGCTATGACCACCGGGCCAC